>DRJW01000371.1 GCA_011052055.1 Nitrospirota bacterium | reverse complement strand
CGTAAAAGAAGCGGTTAACAGCATGAGTATCGGAATAGAAGACCTGCTTGTGATGCATGACGACATAGACATTCCTTTAGGAGAGGCCAGATACAAGACAGGAGGTGGCCACGGGGGCCACAACGGGCTAAAATCGATCATCGCCGAATTAGGAGACGCAGGTTTTAGCAGAATAAGAATAGGAGTCTCAAGGCCGCCGGAAGGCGCCCAGGTGTCTGATTACGTGCTCGATGAGGTAGGCCGCGATGAAACGGACGCCCTGGCGGGCGCTTTTGAGAAAGCTTTCGAATTTCTGGAAAAACGCTTCCTCGCTGAACCGAACGTGGGACGCGCCGCATCAATATAGGGATCGGCTTTTTACCTATTGCTAAAGATTTAAATTAAAGGGGGTACGATGCAAATACTGGTTTCAATCGCTCCGGTTGTGAGTGTTCTCGGGCTGGGAGTGGCTTTTGCCTTGTACGCGGGGATTCTAAAACAGGACGCCGGTAACGACAAGATGAAAGAAATCGCCGAAATGATCCATGAAGGGGCGATGACGTTTCTAAAAAGGGAATACTTGATTCTTGGAGTTTTCATAGCTATTGTCTTCATCTTGCTGTTTGTTTTTATAGCGGTTAAAACAGCTATCGCCTTTATCGTCGGGGCCTTATGCTCGATGCTGGCGGGATTTATCGGAATGCAGGGCGCCACGAAGGCGAATGTGCGTACTTCGGCCGCCGCGAACCAGAAAGGGCAGGACGCCGCCCTTCAGGTGGCCTTTTCCGGCGGCTCGATTATGGGTCTTACCGTGGCCAGCCTCGGCCTTCTGGGCATCAGTGTTTTCTTTCTCGCGTTCGTAATGATGGCCGGTGATCCCAATGTCACCTACCTCGCCGGATTCGCCATGGGCGCCTCTTCGATCGCCCTTTTCGCCCGTGTCGGCGGAGGGATATACACGAAATCAGCCGATGTCGGCTCAGATCTTGTCGGAAAACTCGAAGCGGGCATACCAGAGGATGATCCGAGAAATCCGGGCGTCATCGCCGACAATGTGGGTGACTGCGTGGGCGACACCGCCGGACTGGGCGCGGACATATACGAGTCGTACGTAGGCTCCGTCATCGCCACCATCACAATAGGAGCCGCCATGGGCTCTATGTCGATGAGTTACATGACACTCCCCATCATCGTGATAATGATCGGTCTTCTCGCCTCCATTCTGGGTATCGCCTCTATGAAACTGATGAAAGGAGTGGACCCCGCCTCGATACTCAGGTACACCTCTTTTGTGGCGGCTTTTATCATGCTTGCTGTCTCGCTCGGATATGTGCTGATGATCGGGATGAGCTGGAAGGTTTGGGCGGCTCTCGCTATCGGAAGCCTCGCCGGAATCGCGATCGGGCTTATAACAGAATATTACACCGGCATGTACGGCCCGGTAAAAAACCTCGCGGCCTCTACATCGACCGGCGCCGCGACACTTATTATCACCGGGTTCGCGCTGGCGCTGGAGTCGGTCGCTCCGGCGGTGCTGGTTATAGCCGTAGCCACATACTTCTCCAACTACTACGCCGGTCTTTACGGTATCGGCCTCGCCGCCGTCGGGATGCTGGCGACAGTTGGTATCACGATGTCGGTGGACGCATACGGCCCCATAGCAGACAACGCCGGAGGCATCTCGGAGATGGCCGAATTAGGCCCTGAGACAAGGAAGATCACCGACGGGCTCGACGCCATAGGAAACACGACTGCCGCCGTCGGCAAAGGGTTTGCGATCGGTTCGGCGGCGATGACCGCGCTTGCCCTCTTTTCGGCGTACACCCAAGCGGTCGGTCTTTCCAGCATAAACCTGGTCAGCGCAAAAGTCGTCATCGGCCTGTTCATCGGCGGCGCCATTACTTTTCTAATAGCCTCAATGACCATGAAAAGCGTCGGCAAAGCGGCCATGCTGATGGTCGATGAGATAAGGCGGCAGTTCCGCGAGATTCCGGGACTGATGGAGGGGAAGGTCAAGCCGGACTCGGCCACCTGCGTAGATATCGCGACAAAAGCTTCGTTACGAGAGATGATCCTGCCCGGAGTAACCGCCGTTCTGGCGCCGGTTGTCGTGGGCTTTGTGCTGGGGCCGGAAGGGCTGGGCGGCATGCTGGCCGGGGCCACGGTGACAGGTGTGATGCTGGCTCTTTTAATGGCCAACGGCGGCGGAGCGTGGGACAACGCCAAAAAATATATCGAGTCTGGACATCACGGCGGCAAAGGCTCTGAAGCGCATAAGGCGGCTGTGATCGGCGACACCGTGGGCGATCCTTTCAAGGACACTTCAGGCCCGGCGATGAACATCCTGATAAAGCTGATGTCGATCATCGCGCTGGTGATCGCGCCGCTTCTTGTCATATGATCTCTTTACAAATCTGAATCCAGGCGAGACGCTTAGATCGATGAGAATGAGAGGCGCCGCAAGGCCGTAAATAAACGGCGCGGTCAGGCCGTGGACTATGCTGGCTTCGCGGATGAACCGGTAGAAGTTTTTGCGAAACTTCCTGTGATAGTCGATGACGCTTTTTTCAAAGAGTATCTTTTTCTTTTCTATGGTGTAGGTAAGTCTTTCACTGACGCGGTTTATCTCGTCTTCCAGCTCCGTTTCAAGGTCTTTTATCTTCTCGAAAATAGCGCTTATCTTATCATTCATCAATTGTGGCTCCTTAGCTTTCCAGCGGCGGCGATACTGTTATTTTTTGTTTAGCTTACGAAAGGAAGAATAAGGCTTTTTTACGCTTTCCTTTCTGCTCTAATTTTACCCCTTACTATACAAGGTCTTGCGCTTGCAAATAAAGGAATAACCAGATATGAGGCCGGATATGCGGTCAGGCTGGAGTAGCGGCGATTTTGCTTGTTTTTTTGAAACGGGTCAAAAAAACCTTGCATGCCTGGTAAAATGAGCGTAAGTTGGACGTATAGGGTCAGCAGTTTGAACCCTATAAGCCCCTCGGCGGCCCAAGCAGTATCAGGGTTTCCGATGGGCTTTTTTTTGCCCTCACACCGAAATGACAGCATAATGACAAGACAGTATCTATACGCGAGGTGAGCTGGAGGCTCTGTCTTGTTATGTTGTCGATATGTTCTTTATCTCTTTAACGCCCCGGTGGGGCCGCAAAACAGCGTGGGCTTTATGCGAAAAACAGCGCTTGTAATTCCCTGCTTTAACGAGGCTGGACGGCTTAAAGGGGACAAGTTCGTCGAAGCGCTTGCAAAAAACCAGTCGCTTGACCTTATTTTCGTAAATGACGGCAGTTCCGACGACACAGGACGCAAGCTTGCCGGCATTTGCGCAAACTATCCCGCAAGATCAAGCGTAATAGAGCTGGAGGCAAATTCAGGCAAGGCCGAAGCGGTGCGAAGAGGAGTGTTAAAAGCGATAGAGGAAAGGTTCGACTATATAGGATACCTGGACGCGGACCTGGCGACGCCCTTTGCCGAAATCGAAAAAATAGAAGCGGAGTTAGAGAGGAAAAACGCCGAGATGGTTCTTGGCTCCCGTGTGAAGTTATTGGGAAAAAATATCACAAGAAAGCTAGCCCGCCACCTTGTCGGCAGAGCGCTGGCTACGTTCATAAGCCTTGCGTTAAACCTGCCTGTGTATGATACGCAGTGCGGGGCCAAGCTTTTTAGAAACAGCGCTGTTATCTTCGAAGTGTTCAAAGAGCCGTTTCTGACCGGATGGTTATTCGACGTTGAGCTTATCGCCCGGTTTATAATCGCCAATCAAGCCTCTGGAAAGACGAAAGACAACCATTTTTCGATAATAGAGAAGCCTCTGGATGAATGGGTGGATGTTCAAGGGTCAAAAGTAAAGCTTTCCCATCTTCCATCGATAGCCAAAGATATGGCGACCATTATTTATAAGTACACACCCGCGCTTTACCGGAAAACCTGAGAGGAGCCGACCAGCGTAGATCAAAGAGGTCGACTTTTGTCTTTTCGTTGACAAAGCCTGTATGATACAAGATTCAAACAGGGGCGCGGAGGCTTGACGAGCGTAAATGGCGGGGACTGACTGATAATGGATCAAAGAAGAGATCATTCCAGGGTGGACGCTAAAATCCCTCTTAGCGCCAGGCTTTTGCCTGACAGGGAAATCCCCGGCGCGGTATCGCAGGTCGGGGATAGCGACAGCGTAATAACTGAGTTTCCCATACCGCCAGACATTCCCAACAAGGTCTTGAACGACTGGATGAAAATGATCAACGCAAAGCTCGACGCCCTGCTCAAGGTTCATTCCAGGCAGAGCGAAGGTTTGCCCAGCCTCCCGATGACTTCCGTAAATATCAGCGCGGGCGGCGTCAGGTTTCGCTCCACCAGTGATTATGACCAGGGGGATATTATCGAGATAAAAATGACGCTCCCTCTTGAGCCTCCCGTTTTTTTTTCGATGATAGCTGATGTAATCAGAGTAGACACATATACCGTCGCGGCTAAATTTATCAATACAAGTGAGAGCGTCAAAAGCAAAATCGCCGATTTTGTTTTTCATCGGGAACGGGAAATCATGATGTCAAAAAGGGAAAGTATGTAAAGTTATGATGTTAATCACAGGTTTCCTGATTGTCCTTGTATCTGTGGCCGGCGGTTATTTAATGGCGGACGGCAATATTCACATACTCTTTCAGCCGGCGGAATTCGTAATCATAGCAGGCGCCGCGACCGGGGGGTTTATAATCGCCACACCTGTAAAAATCATGAAATCGGTAATGAGTGGAATACGCGAGGCTTTTGTAGGAAAGTTCTATACTAAAGAAGCCTATATGGAGCTTTTAACGCTTCTGTATGAAGTCCTTTTTCTTATCAGGAAAGACGGACTGCTGGCCGTTGAAAAGCATATCAACCATCCTGAAAAAAGCGATATCTTCAGGCAGTATCCGCTGGTTTCCAACAATGATCTGGCGTTTACGTTCATCATCGACATTTTGAGAAACTTGATATCAACGACTCTTTCATCGCATGAGCTGGAGTCTTTGCTCGACAACGAGCTTGAATCAATATACGAGGGAGCCATGCATTCGTCTTCGAGCGTGTCGGAGGTGGCGGAATCGCTTCCCGGGCTCGGTATCGTGGCGGCCGTTCTGGGCGTGGTAATTACTATGCAAAGCATCGCCGAGCCGCCGGAGGTGCTGGGGCACATGATCGGCGCGGCTATGGTCGGCACGTTTTTGGGCATTTTGCTTTGCTACGGATTCGTGGGGCCTGTCGCCAAAAAGCTGGAGTATCTGGCCGCAGATCATCGCGACTATCTGGATGTCATACGAGTCGCTTTTGTCTCGTTTGTGGGAGGCGCCCATTACCTTATCGCAGTGGAGTTCGGAAGAAGGGTTACGCCCCCTAACGTAAAGCCTACTTTCGATGAAGTGGAGAAGGCGATAAACACGAAAAAGAGAAAACGGCGTGAGCGAAAAAAATAGACCGAGCATAATCGTAAAAAAAGTCAAAAAAATCCACAAAAAGGGGCACAGCGGAACCTGGAAGGTGGCTTACGCCGATTTTGTCACGGCGATGATGGCTTTTTTCCTGCTTCTCTGGATATTGACAGTGGTCCCTCCTTCCAAAAAAGAAAAACTGGCGGGATACCTCGACAATTACCATATTTTCCAACCTGCAGGCGAGTCGTTGTATACCACAGGGCAGTTAACCTTCGAACAAACGGGAACTCCTAAAGGAGAAGGTATCTCCCCGGAAGAGTTTAAAAGCAGAGAAGACGACAAGAAAATCGTGGTGCAGGAGCTCAAGCTGAGGCTGGGGAAGTTATGGGAGCATATAATCGTGCAGGAAGTCGATGGAAAACTGAGGATAAACCTTGTCGATAAAAAAGGAAAGCCGATGTTTCCTCCGGGCGGCTTCGAGCCGAACGCTCTCGGAAAAAAACTTATAAAGTACACGGCCGAAGTCATAAAAAACACACCGAACAAATTCGTGATTGAAGGACATACCGACTCTTATCCCTACTCAAAAGAAGGCATGACCAACTGGGATCTTTCCACATTAAGAGCGGCGGCGGTCAGAAGAGAGTTTCAGGCCGCCGGAATACATTATGTCAGGTTTGTCAGAGTGGTAGGATACGCCGATAAAATCCCCCTGCTAAAAGACGACCCGTACAATTCCCAGAACAGAAGAGTCAGCGTGCTTATGGTTCCGGTGAAACAAGAAGAAGAGCCGCCGGGAAGGGTTCTGCATTAACCAGCGATTGACAGCCCCAGGTGGAGCTAAACCCGGAATTTTCATCGTGAGAGTTTATTTGCTGGCCGGGGCGTTTTCTTAAAACGCTATCAGTTAGCTGTAAAAACGCTTCAGATGAAGCAGGATTATCTAATTCATCATCTCGCTCATGCCGCGTTGACCGTAATTTAAGGCAATGCTAAAGTCGTTATGGGTTGAGATGATGGATGCTTATATGATGAAATATATTACGGTTTTATGGCTGGTGGCGGCGCTGATCATGCTCCCGGTTTTTGCTTTCGCCGGGGAGCAAAACGAAAAATGCCTTGAATACGAGCCGGAAACAGTCAGAGTGTCTGGCGTTATCCACCCACAGATATTCGCAGGTCCTCCGGAATTTTCAAGCGTTGAAGAAGGTGACGAGCCTTTATTGTATTGGATATTACATCTGGACGAACCAATTTGTGTTAATGAGTCGCGCATCGTTCCTATTCTATATTTCGAGGAACATAATATAAAAAAGCTCCAGCTAGTAATGGGGTCCGCCGATGGTATGTACAAGCGATACAAAAAGCTTTTAGGAGAAGATGTCGTCCTTACCGGAAGCTTGTACCATCGCCACACAGGATGGCACAAGACAAAGGCGCTGATTATAGTCTATGGCATAGCGTTGAATAAAAACAAAATATAGCGCTCATTTTGCAATGCGCCGTAAACTCAGTTATAGAAGATCGCAAATTTTGAGTCAACAAAATCCAGCCGGTTATTTAAAGATCAAACAGGAGCAAGGATAAAATGAAAAGAGAACTCATTGTAAATGACATATTTTTCAACGAATATAATAAAGGTGAGCCAGGAAGAATTGATGGAAAAAGAACGATTAAATATTCAGGCCCTGGTGAAAAAGATATTTACAAGATAAAAGGAACGAGGGGTTGGAGAAACAACAATCCGGGCAACATTGTTTGTGGGACTTTTTCAAAGGGGGAAGGAGCAATAGGCTGTGATGGAATATTTGCTATTTTCTCTGACATTGAAACCGGTGATAGGGCGCAAAGCACGCTGTTACGCGGAGGCGCATATAAAAACAAAAGCATTAAAGAAGTAATAAAAATTTATTCTCCACCAGAGGGCGGAAACCCGACAGAAAAATATATTCAATATGTAACGGAAAAGTCTGGACTGCCTGAAAACAAGAAAATAAAAGACATGACGGACGATGAGTTTAAAAGGTTTCGCGGAGCGATGAAGAAATTCGAAAATACAACACCGGGTAAAACGAAATCGGGCGCTGATAAACCACTATTCGTTCCCGGAAGATTTCAGACGAAAAAACAGGGCGCCTCTTCGGGTGATCGTTTCGCCAAATCAAAATCCTCTTCAGCCGATGTGTCAAGGACCGACAAGAAGAGCCGTCCGGCCAGATCCCGTGCTTATAAAAGCTCCGCCTGCGAGGAAACCCTCGCGCGTGAAGGCAAGCGCGTCGTCAGGAAAGAGGCGGACTGCGGAACTAGAGGCTCTTTTATCAGCTAAACAATTGTGATTATGTCTTCTTTTACACTGAAAATATCGGCGCGCCGCATCGTCATCGACTCCTCCACTATTCTCGATAACGCAACGGTCATGGTCCGTGATGGCAAGGTATTTAAGATCGGCTCGTCGGAGGCTTTGCAAAATGTAAAGGCCGACAAGGAAATCAAGCTAGGAAGCCATATTCTCTATCCCGGTTTTGTCAATGCCCATTGCCATCTGGAATTGTCGCATATGAAAGGGAAAATCGCCCGCCGCTCCCCTTTTACAGGCTGGATAAAAGAGTTAATCACCATTCGGGCGAACGCCGGAAAAAAAGAAGTTAACGATGGTATCAAGGCAGGGATTAAGCGGCTTATCCAGACCGGAGCGACATGCGTGGGCGACGTGACCCTCGGCGGTCGCGTCTCTTCGATCCTCAGGCGATCAGGGTTGAGGGCGATCATGTTCCACGAGGT
>DRJW01000370.1 GCA_011052055.1 Nitrospirota bacterium | reverse complement strand
TGGGCTCTTCAGGCCCCTCTTTTTCTGGCGGGGGCGGCGGCGGTTGCGGCCCCTCTGGATTTGGCTGAGGGCGCTGACCAGATTGGCCCGTGCGGTCGATATCAGGTTCAACGCAATCATGCCCGATTTTCTTACCCTCCGGTTTCTCTCAAATCTATTGCTGTTCTCCGTTATAATCGGATGGATAGTCATTGTTTTTAAAGGCGGCGGTTGAGGCCCTTCGAGCAGATGCTAGCTTTGCGGTTCGCAAAGCGTTAAAACCGTGCTAAAGACAGCCGTTTTCTACGATCCTGTTTTTTTAAAGCACGACACAGGCGATCACCCCGAAAGCGCCGAGCGGTTGAGGGCGGTTATCCCGGCTTTGGAGTCGGCTCCGTTCGCCGACCGCCTCGAATGGATATCCCCCGATCCTGCTGACAGACAACAGCTTGAAGCGGTTCACGACTCTGGATATATACGCTTTGTGGAGGAGAGATGCCTGTCCGGCGAAAGGTCGATGGACGCAGACACCATTATCTGTCCCGACTCATGGATGGCGGCCACGACTGCGGCCGGAGCTTTAATAGAGGCGGTGGATTGTGTTATGGATAAAAGCCATGCGAACGCTTTTTGCGCTGTAAGGCCGCCGGGCCATCACGCCGAATCGAGCCGGGCGATGGGCTTTTGCCTTTTTAACAACGTAGCCATCGGCGCCCGTCACGCGCAAAAAGCGTATGGCGCGCAAAAAACAGCGATCATAGATTTCGACGTTCATCATGGCAACGGTACCCAAAACGCTTTTTATGACGACCCGTCTCTGTTTTTTATCTCTTTGCATCAGGCTCATCACTATCCGGGCACAGGCATGGAGTCTGAGCGGGGAGGGGCGGGCGCCGAGGGGACGAACATGAATATTCCTATGTTTGCCGGAGCGGGCGACGAGGAGTATTATGATAAGTTCGATAGCCAGATCATCCCCTCGCTCACAAAATTCAAGCCCGATATTATATTTATCTCGGCCGGTTTTGACGCACACATTGATGACCCGCTCGCTGGTCTTTCGCTGACTGCCAGAGGATACGCCACGATTACGAAAAAAATACTCAATCTCGCCGGATCCAAACCGGTAGTGTCGACGCTAGAAGGGGGTTATAACATCCAGGCGCTCAAAGAGTCGGTTGCCGCCCATGTGGGGGAGCTGGCAAAACCTGTTCATTAAGCCTGGGCGATTGTACTTGGAGCGGACTTGCCGTTTGTTGTACAATCTCGTAACATATTGTTTCTACAAATATTTACCATGTCATTTCTTTGGTGATGATTTAGATATGGGGGGGTTGGTTAAAAAGCGTTTCTATAGCGTTACAGCTATGTTTGCCGTTGCGGCGGTCATATGGGCGGGGTGCGGGCTACAATACGCCGGGGAGGAGTTTTCCTTGATGATAGGCGGCGACGGCTCCGGGACGCTTAAAGTTTTATACAAAAATTTCGGATCGAAAGAGACAAAAAGCTATCTTCGCAAAAAAGACCTTGGCCTGTTACGAGACACAGCGACGAGCGGCCAGATTGTTATGGACGCCAAAGCGAAAGGAGTGAGCATAACTAAACGGCGGCTCGATTTTATCAACTACACGCAAAACGGATACGTCGAAGCCAGAGCCGCCTCCTATAGAAAAATATTCGATGTTTTTACGCATTATAAGCTGGAGGTAAACGACAAGATTTATATAACGCCTTTAAATGGCACGGTCCATCGCGCACAGCTGAGTGAACCGGGAAAGATTATCATAAGAGACAAAAGATACGCTTTCGCCTGGCCTCTGGACGCAAAAGATATTTCGTTTAAGGCTTCATACAAAATCGAAGGGGCTTCATTTAACTACGAATTTCAGAAAAAACTCGATAATTAGCAGTCAGCTGAAAAAGCAAAAAGCCAGGTTTCCGCTTTTCCTTGTTTTTAATTTGCGCCTGCGCTGACACCGCAAGGTAGCTATCTACCCTTTTTACGGTATCACTCCCATCTGACCGGATAAGCGGGCGAGGCCGCGTATTTTTCAATACAAAAAGATGAGCCAGGCCATGCTCCCGAAAAGAATGATTGATTGTAAAGTATGAAAATTTATATTATAAATAATCATTCTGCAATTACAGGGTTGGTGGTGACTTTTGAAAGCGCGCCGGACAGAGGCCATTAATGGCCAGGCTCCGGTACAAAACATTCCGTGGAAACGAAAGCTACGTTCACGCTGTGGTGGACAACGCTTTAGACGCTATTATCACTATCAACGAGAAAGGCTTCATAGAATCGTTCAATCCTGCGGCGCAGAGGATTTTCGGTTATTCCCTTGAAGAGGCTCTGGGCGCGAACATAAGCTTACTGATGCCAGAGCCTTACGGAAGCCAGCATGACGGTTACATAAAAAAATATCTTAAGACAGGCAAGTCCAGGTTTCTGGGCGTTCCCCGCGAAGTTTTGGCGATGCGTAAAAACGGGACTATATTCACTGCGGAAATATCCGCCAGCGAAATGAGAGTGGGAAGTCAAAGGCGGTTTGTCGGAGTAATGCGCGACATAACCGACAGGAAACAGGCCGAGGAAAAACTGCGTAACGCGCATCTGGAAATCGAGCGTCTTTTCTCCGCCATTTCAGAGATTCTCATCGGAGTGGACTCGGAGCAGAGGATCACCAGATGGAACAAGGCGGCGGAAGAGACTTTTGGAATTTCTGAAATGGACGTTTTGGGCAAGCTTTTTACCGAGTGTGGCGTTAAATGGGATTGGGAAAGGGCGCTTGCGCTTTCGGGTGAATGTATGCGTAAAAGCGGCGGCGCCCGTAGCGCGGAGTTAGCTTACCAGAAGCCGGGGGGAGAACACAGCTATCTGCGGATTACCATCAGTCCGGTCATAACCGAACCTGGCAAATTAAACGGATTTTTACTGCATGGAAACGATATAACGGAGCAAAAGAAAAGCGAGGCCGAGCTTAGTCTGGCATCGACTGTATATGAGTACGCGCTGGATGGAATAATTGTCACGGACGGCGACGCGGTAATCCGGTCGGTAAATCCGGCTTTCACGAAAATCACAGGTTACACCGCAAAGGAGACTGTAGGAGAAAATCCCCGGATTCTGAAAAGCGGGCGGCAGGGCGAGGATTTTTACCAGCAAATGTGGGCGTCGCTCAAGGAGAAAGGGCAATGGAAAGGGGAAATATGGAACAAACGTAAAAACGGCGAAGTGTACCCGGAGTGGCTGGCCATAACCGCCATAAAGGATGTCTCCGGTAAAACGGTCAAGTACATATCCGTGTTCCGCGACACCACGGAAATCAAGCGGGCCGAGGAGGAGCTTTTAAAACAGAGCGAGCGGCTTTCGCAGGCGGAAAAACTTGCGGCGATAGGGGAGCTGGCCTCCGGCGTGGCCCACGAGCTGAACCAGCCCCTTAATCATATAAACATCACATGCCAGCTGTTAAACAAGATAGCGGAAAAAAAGAAGATCGATAAGCCGGGTTTGCTCGAAGAAGTCAAAGTGATCTCCGAAAATGTTGAGCGCGCGGTGGAAATCATTAAAAACCTGCGTGATTTTGCCAGAAAAGAAAGTAGCGAAATTTACCCGGTCAATGTTGGCAAGGCGATACGTAATTCGATAAAAATGTTCGGGTCTCAGCTTAAAGTCCGCAATATAAGCCTGACAGTTGAAATTCCTTCGGGCCGGGTAATGGTTATCGGCGCCGCAAACAGGCTAAGCCAGGTAATGATAAACCTCATTGCAAACGCAAGAGACGCCCTCGACACTATTGAAGACGACAGGCAAAAAAAAATTCTCATTGAGGTGGAAGACTCTGCCGATGAAGCTGTAATTAGAGTAAAAGACACCGGTCCCGGTATTGCTGACTCGATTAAAAAAGAGATATTCAATCCGTTTTTCACAACCAAACCTCCGGGAAAAGGGACTGGCATCGGCCTGTCTATCGTCTACAAGATTATTCAGGAATTTGGCGGAAAGCTGGAGGTGGAGTCGCAAGAGGGCTCTGGCGCCACTATGATTATTACTCTTTTAAAGCCCCCGGAGGCGTCCAATGGCTGACAATACTATTTTAAAATTGCTGGTTGTAGACGACGAAGATCAGGCCCGCCGCCAAATCCGCAAATACATTGAGCTCGACTTTAACGCGGTTGAAATAGTGGAAGCGGCCAATGGCGCCGAAGCGTTGGAGTCGGCTGATAGATGGAGGCCAAATGTCATCGTCAGCGATATAAATATGCCTGTTATGGATGGGCTTGAGCTACTCAGGCGCGTAAAAAAAATGATTCCCAAAACGCAGATTATAATCTGCACCGGTCGAGAGGACCATGACGCGCCTATCATGGCGCTTCGCGCCGGAGCTTCCGATTATATAATGAAGCCGTTGAATATGGAGGAGCTGTCATTAGCGATTTTAAGAGCAAAAAAACAGTGGGAAACCGAAGATTTCCTTGAGAAAAACGCAGAGCGACTGGAAAAACTTGTGGAAAAGAGGACGGCCCGGCTTTCGACCATCAACAAAAAACTGCGCGCTGAGCGAGCGATAAAAAAAGAGCTGGAGTCGCAATACCGCCAGTCTCTCAAGATGCAGGCCATCGGGGTCCTGGCTGGCGGGATCGCCCATGATTTTAACAACATTCTTTCGGCTATTATCGGCTATACAGACCTTACGATGGATAAACTTAAAGAGGGTAGCCGTGAAAGAGATAATCTTGGCGAGGTCATGAAGGCGGGGCGCCGCGCCAAGGCCCTGGTAAAGCAGATATTGACTTTCAGCAGGCAGGACGATCAGGAGAAAAAGCCGGTGGAGCTTTATCTGATAGTCAAAGAGACTTTAAAACTCCTTCGCGCCTCCGTCCCATCCACTATCAAAATGAAAGAAGATATCGATCCGGATTCCGGCTCGGTTCTGGCGGACGCGACTCAGATGAGCCAGGTGGTAATGAACCTGTGCGCGAACGCCGAGTTCGCCATGAGGGAAAAAGGAGGGGAGCTTATTGTCTCGCTCAGGGAAGTGGAAGTGGATGATGAGCTCGCCAAAAACAATCCTTCATTGGCCGACCGCAAATTGATCAAATTTTCCGTCGCAGATAAAGGTTGCGGCATCGATTCGGCCACAATGGAGCGTATTTTCGATCCTTTTTTTACAACCAAAAAAGCTGGCGACGGAACGGGGCTGGGGCTTGCCGCAGTGCACGGGATTGTCACCAGCCACGGCGGAGCTATTACCGTGAAAAGCAAGCCAGGGGCAGGCTCCACTTTTGATATTTACCTCCCAAAAGCTGACGAGCCCGCAGTCGATGAAATAAAGAAAATTTTCCAGGCGTATAAAGGTAATGAAAGAATCTTGTTCGTAGACGACGAACGCCCACTGGTGCGCCTGGGCATGGAGGCGCTGGGCCAGTTTGGATACGATGTGGTGGGGGAGACAAGTAGCGTCGAAGCGCTTAACCGTTTTCGCAGGGCTCCCGAAAAATTCGACCTGGTAATAACGGATCAGACTATGCCCAATATCGCAGGCGACGAACTGGCCAGAGAGATGATAAAAATAAGGAGCGACATTCCTGTGATTTTGTGTACGGGGTTCAGCAAAACCATCACGCCTGAAAAGGCGAAGGACATAGGCATTCGAGATTTTATTCTCAAACCGGTATTGGCGAATGAGCTTGCGGTAACTGTGCGCAAGACGCTTGATCTATCTGCGGAAAAGGAGAGATAAACAATGGCTCATGTAATGATTATCGATGACGACCAGTATGTGCGCTCAGTCGTAAAACAGATGCTCGAAGCCGCCGGTTACGTTGTAACGGAGGCTTCAAGCGGGCGCGAAGGGATAGAAAAACATGAAGAAAATCCTGCTGACCTGATTATCACAGATATAATAATGCCGGATGAAGGGGGGCTTGAGACGATTATGAAACTCAAGCGTGATTATCCGAAGATAAAAATAATAGCGATTTCAGGCGGAGGCAGGATTGTTCAGGTCGATTTTCTTGATATAGCCAAAAATCTGGGCGTGGTCAGGACAATGCAAAAACCGCTGGAGCGGGCCGAGCTTCTCGAAGCTGTCGCAGAAGCGCTGGCCCTGCCTGAATAAAGGGAATCCCTAAAGATAATTCCGGGTTAGCGGGAAAAATCTTGTAAGGCCGGGCGGCCCGCGCATAGACAGCCCGACCTTCACAAATAACCGAAAAAAGATGAAGCGGGTTACCTTTTTTCCATTCCGGAAGGTTGCTGGGTGACCTGCTGAGCCACCAGAGAGCCGTTCCCGCCATCCTTTAGATCATGCCAGACGTTAGCAGGGGCGAGGAAGGTCGCGCCTGGTTTGACCTGCAAAGTCTCCTCACCGCTATCATCGAGATAGAAGGTTCCTTCCCCTTCTATCACGGTGAAAATCTGATCTCCTGTCGGGTGCCGGTGGTAACCTAACTGCTGGCCCGCCTTGAAATAGTAGACGTCCATGGTAAGGGCGTCTGTTTTTATAATTGTCACTTTTGCCACAGCGTCGTCTTGTAGTTGTTTACTTGCATTGATATCGCCGTTTTGGATGGCCATGATATCGTGTCTCCTTAAGTTAAATATTGGAAATGATAAACAATCATATTCTAATCGAAAGACCACTCTCTCGTTGTTTGTATTGTTCCGCGAATTGATAAACCAACCCACGACAGCAAATATTATGATCCTGCGCCTATATCTATTTAGAGACAGTCTAAACAAATACGGGATTCAGATCAAACTATTTTATTCGAAAAAGCGAATTTTTCTCTTTATTTTGTAATCTGATAAGTTATTGAAATAAATAGTAGAATTGCCCACTTAAAGTCAAAGGCGGTTTTATGTTATACTTGATTAAAAAACAAGAAGGATTCAAAAAGGGTTCAAAGTGATGGAATTATATGTAAGAAATACCACGGAACTGGCAAACCTGCTCAGGGATTACGGAATTACCGCTACTCTGCAGAGGGTGGAAATAGCCGGGATATTACTTTCTAAAAAACAGCATCTTTCCGCAGAGCAGGTGATGGGTAAGGTCAACCAGGGCAGGAGCATCGTCTCGAAAGCCACCGTCTACAACACGCTTCGGCTATTTGCGAAAAAAGGGCTTGTAAAAGAGGTCATAGCAGACCCTACCAAGATCTTTTATGAGCCGAAAACCGAATCGCATCACCATTTTTATAACGTAGACACCGGTGAGCTGACCGATTTTAACGCCGATTTAAAAATGACCGACATTATTCCAGACGCTCCAAAGGGTATGATGGTCAAGGGTGTCGATGTGACGATCAGGGTAGGCGCGGCATAAGCCGGGCCAGAGCCGGGGCATACGCCATAAGCCGGGGCAAGCCGGGGCTAGGCCGGGGCCGGGATAAAGGCGGGGTCGGCCAGACAAAGCCGCATAAACGTTTTCTCCCCGATCTTGATTCTAGTTTCCGTCCGTATTTCGGGCTAGAAATACGACCTTAGCTCAAAGCCTATGAAATAAGGATAGGCTCCATACTCGCTGTTGATCTTCAAATTGCCCGGCGCGGCGCCTTGCGGTATGGAAAAACTTAATGAAAGCTCCGTCTCGTCCGTCAGTGAATGAACCG
>DRJW01000369.1 GCA_011052055.1 Nitrospirota bacterium | reverse complement strand
CGAGCATTCTGGCAAACTCAAGCTCGCTATACAAGGCTTTTAGTTTTTCATTGTCCGGCCCGCCGACTTTCCATTTTTCCGGATCGAATTTCACGGGAGAGTCGAGCTTTATGGTGGCGAGCTGTTTGGAAAGCCTCGCCTGCTCCGCATACTCGATCAGGTTTTCTTTCAGCTTTTTTTTGCTCATTCCCTCTGCGGCCTTCAAGACTTTTTCCATCCCCCCATACTCGGCCACCAAAGCTCTGGCTGTCTTCTCGCCTACGCCTGGCACGCCAGGTATGTTGTCGGACGAGTCCCCCATCAATCCCAGCACATCGGCGACTTTATCCGGCCCGGCCCCGAATTTTTCTCGAACCTCTTTGGGGCCTATTAATTTATCTTTCATCGGGTCGAATATGCGCACCCCCGGCGCAATCAACTGCATCATGTCTTTATCGGACGTGGCGATAACAACATCGTATCCCTCTTTGGCCGCTTTTACGGCGATAGTCCCTATCAGATCGTCCGCCTCATATCCCGGCTCCTTTATCGCTGAAAGGTTATAACCTTCAATGAGCCTGTCGATAAAAGGGAGCTGAACCGCAAGATCGTCCGGCATTTTGGGCCTGTGCGCTTTGTAAAGCTCATACATCTCGTGCCGGAAAGTTTTTTCTTTGCTGTCGAAAACTATCAGCGCGTAATCAGGCGTTTTGTCTTTCATGATTTTCTTTAGCATAAGCGCGAATCCGTAGACGGCGTTTGTGGGAGTTCCTTTCGAGTTTGACAGATACTGCCGGATGGCGAAATAGGCGCGGTAATAATATCCCGCCCCGTCAATCAGATAGAGAGATCGTTTTTGGGGTGTCATATGTTTACTTTATCAAATCATCGCCGCTATTTGTTGAACGCCACCCCTGCGCCCTCTTCAAAAAAGAGAGGAAATTCTTACATTTACTTTGGCCGGTGAACCTGTCGAGGCCTTGTTAGCCCGCCATTTTTACCACTACTATCCACAGCATAAATAGAGCGTAGAACAAGAGCATGAAGGCGCCGGCTGTTCTGCCGATCCTTCGCCTCCATACGATAGGAGCCAGGGCTATCGACAAAATGGCCATCACGCTCATCTCCACATATATCGCGCCCCAGTCGGTTTCAAGCGGGACGGCCATGGCGGTCAGCCCCAGAATTAATCCGATATTAAAAATGTTCGACCCGGCCACATTTCCAAAAGCAAGATCGGAATGACCGCGAAAAGCGGCCACCACCGTCGTCGCCAGCTCCGGCAGGCTTGTGCCAATCGCCACGACGGTTACGCCAATAATAAGCTCGCTGACGCCGAACCCCCTGGCGATGGAGCTGGCGGAGTCTATCAAAAGATATGCGCCGGCCATCACGCCGATTATTCCTGCGGCGGTCAGTCCCATCTCGAAGTTTAAGCCATGTTCACGGTCGATGATATCGTCCACCCTGTTTTCCATCACAACCGCTTTGGCTCTTTGCGACTTCACCTTGATTATCCGATAGCCCAGAAAGCCGATCAGACAGACGAAAAGAGCCAGCCCGTCGAGACGGGATATTGTCCCGTCTATGGCCATGATAAGAAAAAGAGCCGTAAACCCCAGCATGACCGGCGTCTCGCTTTTCTCTTCGATATGATGAATTACGATAGGAGAAATAAGAGCAGAAGCCCCAAGCGCCAGGCCTACGTTGGCGATGTTGGATCCAATGATATTTCCCAGGGCTATGTCGCCCGATCCTTTATATACGGCAAAAAGGGAGGCCACAAGCTCTGGGGCGCTGGTGCCGAAAGCGACTACTGTAAGCCCGATCATCATCGGGGAGATTCCCATGATGGCGGCCACGCTGGTGGCGCCGCGCACCATGGTTTCGGCGCCATAGTAGAGGACCAAAAGGCCGATGGCAAGGAGGGCGAAATCTGTAAACATCCGGTCTATCTTAGCCTGAAGAGGCTCAAAATGATAATCGTAATTTCGACCTGTTTGTTACGGATTACGTATGAAGGGAACCTCTAAAAATCCATTTCTGCTACAATCGGCTGTAAAAGGCGCCATGCTTCGTTG
>DRJW01000368.1 GCA_011052055.1 Nitrospirota bacterium | reverse complement strand
GAAAGCGCTTTTTAGAGGTTCCCTAACAAGATATGATTTTGCCGGAAGAAAAATGAAGAATAGAGAGCCGCTCCTAAAGCCCGCCAAACTCCTGAAAAGGTACATTTTGATCATCGCTTCGTTCTGGACGATTTTTCTGCTTATTCTTGCGGTGTGGGACCTGGACCGTATTCAAAAACACACCAGTAATATAATGTTTAGAGAGGCGCGGGTTCATTTTAAATGGATGGTGATCTTCCGTGAATGGAACGCTTCACATGGCGGGGTCTATGTCCCGGTCACACAGCGCACACCCCCAAACACGTATCTTAAGATAAAGGAGAGGGATATAACAACACCATCGGGCATAGCTTTGACCTTGATAAATCCTGCGTATATGACCCGCATGATTTATGAGCAATACGGAGATCGCGCTGGAATTGTTGGCCACATGACGAGCCTGAAACTGCTCAATCCTGATAACGCTCCAGACAGCTGGGAGAGGTCTGCGCTTATGGATTTTGAGCGGGGCGTAAAGGAAAAGATTGAGTTCAACGAAATCAACGGTGAGCCATATCTCAGGTTTATGAAACCGTTATTTATCAAAGAGGCATGCCTTAAATGTCATGCCCACCAGGGGTATAAAGTGGGGGATGTGAGGGGTGGGATCAGCGTTTCTGTTCCAGTGAAAAACTACCTTGCCTATCAAAGCGGGGAATTTAAAAAGCAGGTGGAGGGATACGGGCTTATATGGGTTTTGGGATTGGGCGGGCTGGGCATGGCCTCAAGAGTCTTGCGCAGGCAGATAAGGAAAAGAGAAAAGGTCTCCACCGCTCTGCGCGAAAGCGAGGAGAGCAAAAGACTTATCCTCGATCATACCGGAGAGGCCATATGCGGGCTTGACATAAACGGAAACTGCGTTTTCGCGAATCTGGCCTGCCTTAAAGCGCTTGGCTATGAGGATGAAAATGAACTTCTTGGGAGAAATGTGCATAACGCGATACATCATACCCGCGCAGACGGGACGCCATACCCGGAAAAAGAATGTAAAGTTTACAACGCTTTTATCCAGAGAAAGGAGGTTCATGTGGCCGACGAGGTCTTCTGGCGCTCCGATGGCGTGTCGTTTCCCGTCGAGTACTGGTCATACCCCATTATTAAAGATGGCGATGTTATAGGCGCGGTCATGAATTTTATCGACACCACCGAGCGCAGGAGGGCGGAGGAGAGCCTGAGTAAATCAAACAGAATGCTGAAAATGTTGAGCGAATGTAATGGGGCGCTTGTCCGTTCGAGCAAGGAGGAGGAGCTGTTACAAGAGATATGTAAAATTATTGTGAGCGTAGGCGGCTACCGTTTCGTCTGGGTCGGATACGCTGAGCATGATGAATACAAGAGCGTTCGCCAGGTGGCGCAGTATGGTTTTGAAGAGGGTTATATCCCCACCCTGAAAATTTCATGGGCGGATACTCAAAGAGGCAAGGGACCGACCGGCATGGCGATCAGAAATGGTGTCACCAACGTTATCAGCAATATACAGACAGATCCCAGATACGAGCCGTGGCGCGCGGGCGCGATGAAGAGGGGGTATAACTCGTCGGCGGCGTTTCCTTTATTGATAGATGGACAGGCCATCGGCGCCCTGCACGTTTATTCAGCGAAAGCAGATGATTTTGACGATAAGGAAATTGGGCTTCTTGAGGAGTTGGCGGGAGATTTGGCATACGGAATAACCAGCTTGAGAACACGTGAGGAGCGGCTACGCCTGTTCAGAGCTATCGAGCATTCCGCCGAAACTGTCATAATTACCGACGTTGACGGAAAAATAACCTATGTAAACCCGGCTTTTGAAGTAATCACAGGCTACACGCCCGAAGAGGCCATCGGACAGAATCCCCGGATACAGAAAAGCGGCAGGCAGGACGAGGCGTTTTATAAAAACCTGTGGGACACTATTACGAGCGGGAAAGTCTGGACCGGCCATTTTGTCAACAAAAAAAAGGACGGCTCCTATTATGAAGAGGACGCCACTATCTCCCCCGTACCCGATTCCAGCGGTAATATCATAAGCTTTGTCGCTGTCAAACGGGATGTCACCAGCGAATCGGCGCTTGCCAAAGCCCGCGATTATTTTTCATCCGTCACCGCGCACGAGCTGAGGACTCCTCTTACGAAACTGGGGCTGGTTAAACTATTGTTGCAAAGATATTCTGAAAAACCTTCTGATCTGGAAAATCTGAACATGATCAAAGACACTCTGGACAAATCCATCGCGGATTTCGACCGGATCGTCTCCGCAGGGGAGTTGTTCACAGACCTGATCCTGTCAAAAACGTCGAAAATATTCCATCACCATGACTTAAAACTGATTTTACACTACTGCGTGGAGTCGGCCAGAAGGAACATAGAAGATGAAAACAGAAAGGTCACGCTTGATATGGATATAGAAAGTATGGGGCGCGAGACCATGATATTGTGCGACCGGTCTATGGCGCAACACGCTATCGGGGAGGCGCTTTCCAATGCGATTAAATATACACCGGATGGAAAGAACGTTTATGTGCGGGGGGAAATTACAGAAAAATTCGCTGTCATAGAGGTGAAAGACGAGGGGCAGGGGATTCCAGTTGAAAAACTCGACAGGGTGTTTGAGCCGTTCTTTTCTTTTGAAAATCACAATATCCATTCCACAAGCCAGTACAAGTATCTTGGCGGCGGCATCGGCATAGGCCTGACCCTGGCCCGTCTAATCGCCGAGCGCCACAAAGGAAAGCTGACTCTTCAAAGCGAGGGTGAGGGAGAAGGAACAACCGTCAGAATGACTTTCCCGCTGGGGTAGTGGCTCTCTATTGAAACGCTATGGGCGCACTGCTTCAAAAAGCTTTACCATATCAAGGTAGACGTTGTATTCGCGCGTTATTGTAAACCCGGCCTTTCTTACATTTTCGCCGGTTCTCCGGTTGATCTCCGGCCCGAACTTTCTAAATAGCGGCGTCATTATATCCATCATGGCGCCAAGCGGCATGGCCCCTGCGCGAACATGCTCAAACATTAGCAGTCTGCCGTGAGGTTTGAGAACACGATAAATTTCCTTTAGCCCTTTCACAGGATCGGGAACGGAGCAGAATGTGCAAGAGGTCGCCACAGTGTCAAACGATTTGCCGGGGAAATCGAGGCTCATGACATCCGCCTCCACAACCTCCAGTTTCCCGCTATAGCCGCCCATTTTCTCTCTGGCCTTCTCCACCATTTTAGGAGAGAAATCTATGGCTGTTATTTCCAGACCTTCCGGGAAATAAGGGAAATCAAGGCCGGTTCCGGCCGCCACCAGCAATACTTTTCCCTGGCATTTCGTAAAAAGCTCCCGCTTATATTTTCCGTACCGGCGTTCGATGCCCACGTTTGCCAGGTCGAAGCATTTTGAGGCGCTGTTCCACCTGGCGATATGATCGTTCATTTGAGCGAATCCTCTTTGACCGGCGCTATTTCGCCGTGCAACGATCTGTCATACAGGTTAAAAACAATGTTAATCAGCAGTCCTGTCAAAAAACCAAAAGCCAGAAGAGCGTTTAGAGATGGAGTGTACGCAACGATCCACATACCGCCTGCCATGCCCGCAAAATTGGCGATAAACATGCCCGGCATTATAATTTCGAATATGCCGCCAACAAGCGAGAAAGGAAGAATGATTACGGTCATGACAACCATGCCAAGAGCCATGCCGGCGAGCATGGCTACCGGCATGCTCCATGACGGCGAAACGGCAAAGTGGATGGCTATGGCTGATAGCGAGCCTATCAAAACCGCCACGAAATAATCTGAAAGCTTTATCATGAAATCTGTTTGAGTTTCAAAGGGTGTTTACGGAATATTACCTCACAACAACGCCGGGTGGAATCGAAAATCTTTTTCTGGAACGGAATTTGGAAAGGGCCAAAGCTTGGCGCTTTCCCCCGCCATGATTTGAGGGAACCTTTAATAATCCATTTCTGCTACAATCGGCTGTGAAAGGCGCCATGCTTCGTTGCCGAGTCAAATTCGTTGACGAGTCAAATTCGT
>DRJW01000367.1 GCA_011052055.1 Nitrospirota bacterium | reverse complement strand
GAATTTGACTCGTCAACGAAGCATGGCGCCTTTTACAGCCGATTGTAGCAGAAATGGATTATTAGAGGCTCCCTTTAACGTCCGCGACATTTATCTGACATGAAAACTATCATCATCACAATAGGAAACGAAATCACTTCCGGCCACGTATTAAACACGAACGCGGCCTGGATCGCCAAAGCGCTGGAGCCTCTGGGGATAACGCCGGAGCGAATCGTCACCCTGCGCGATGATGTGGCGGCGCTGGCCAAAGAAATCAGATCGGCGGTTAAAAAATTCGATGTCGCTCTTATCACCGGCGGGCTGGGCCCGACACATGACGACGTGACAAAACCTGCGCTGGTCAAGGCCTTCAATGCCCGTCTCGTCCGCGACCGGAAGACGCTTGGGCATGTGGAGCGGCTATTTAAAAAAATAGACATGCCGATGGCGCCTGCGAGCGCGGGCCAGGCTGATTATCCGGAAGGTTTTAAGGTCATACCGAACAAACTTGGAACCGCCCCCTGCCTTTTCAAGGATACGGGCGGATGTATGCTCTTTGCCATGCCGGGAGTTCCACACGAAATGAGAGGTCTGATGGAGAATGAAATTCTTCCCCGGCTTAAAAAACGGGCGCCCAGGGCTGTCATAGCCCGCGAGGTTTTAAGAACCACCGGCATAGGCGAGTCGAGCCTGAGTGAAATTGTAAAAAGCTCTGGCGCCGTAGCGGACGATATAGAGCTTGCGTACCTTCCCCATTTCGGCCAGGCGGATTTACGCCTTACCGCAAAAGGAAAAACGCAAAGGGAAGTTAAAGCGAAACTTGGAAAAACCGTTCGCAAACTCAAACCTGTTATCGCCCCCTACCTTTTCGGCAAAGGTGAGGAGACTCTGGAGGCGGCTGTGGGCGCGCTACTTACAGAGAAGAAATTGACGTTGGCTGTGGCGGAAAGCTGTACAGGAGGGCTTTTCGCCTCAAAGATCACATCGGCGCCGGGCAGTAGCGCATATTTTCTTGAAGGCGCGGTTACGTACTCTAATGAAGCGAAAGTCAGAAGACTCGGAGTGAAAAAATCGACACTCGTAAAATATGGCGCCGTGTCCGCCCAGACGGCGAGGGAAATGGCCAAAGGCGTCTGCAAAAAAAGCGGAGCCGATATTGGAGTTTCGTCCACTGGCGTGGCCGGGCCAACGGGGGGCACGAGGGAAAAACCGGTGGGGCTTATCTACATCGCTCTTTGTTTCAATGGCGAAGTGGAGACCCGCAGGCTGAAACTTAAAATGGATCGAAACCGCAACCAGAGCAGAGCCGCCTATGAGATGATGACATGGCTGTGGCGCAAAGCGCGGGAGGCATAGGTTAAAATGGATGGCAAGACAGGGACACTCTACCTTGTCGCGTCGCCTGTGGGCAATCTGGCCGACATAACCTATCGCGCCGTCGAGATTTTAAAATCGGTCGATATCATCGCTGCCGAAGATACGCGGCATACCAAAAGATTGCTCGACCATTACAAAGTTACAGGGCGCCGGCTTACGTCGTACCACGCCCATAACGTCGAAAGGAAAACGCCTGTGTTGATTGAGCGGCTAAAAGCAGGTGAATCGGTCGCGCTGATCTCCGACGCAGGCTCACCCGGCGTCAGCGATCCGGGCGCTGTCCTGGTCAGAGAAGCGGTGGAGGAGGGCATCGTCGTCTGTCCCATACCCGGCCCGTCGGCGCCGATCCTGGCCGTGACCGCTTCGGGGTTTCCGTCGCACCGTTTCATATTTGAAGGTTTTCTGCCGCGAAAAAAAGGGCGCAAGACCCTTATCGAATCCTGGAGGGGGGAGAAGCGGACGATTGTGTTTTTCGAAGCGCCGGTGAGGATCGTAAAAACACTGATCTACATTAGAGAGGCGCTAGGTAATCGAAAAATCTGCGTCGCCCGTGAGCTGACAAAAAAGTTCGAGGAGTTTATACGGGGCGATATCAGCGATGTGATCTGCGAGCTTGAATCGAGAGCTTCTGTGAAAGGGGAGATTACTGTCGTCGTGGCGCCGGGAGGGTTTTAGTTAGTCTCGAACGGTCTTTTAAAATTATTCTCCAGACATTTTTCAATCATTACAATCATATTCTGGATGCGGGATAAAGCAGGACAAGGTGTTAATGTGAAGGTTTAGGCAGTGGCTTCTTGAAAAGTTTTTTATAATCTCTAGCAAAGTCTTTTGGCTGGTCATTTACATAAATCCAATAACTAGCTATTTGCTCTACCTTCTTCATATCAATATGTTCGTAATCTAGCATGAGACGAATCAATTCAAGTGTCTTATAAGCAACGATATTATAATATTTAGCTACTTTAATCATGTCAGAATCGTCAGTCGCTAAGGGAATATTAAGCGTGTAACTGTAGCTAAGAACCGCAATATCTACTTTAGATATGCCTGGTTGATTTTCAACTGCATAGTCCAAAATAAAATCTTTTGTTATTTCAATATTCTTTTTCTCTTTCCTTGATAAGGCGAGCATGTTGGAGCGATTGTCTTTATGCTCAGAATCATTCACCCAGCCGAAACGCGACTGCAACTTTGCGTTTTTCTGAAATTCTTTTTCAAATTCAGGTAACACATAAAGGCAATAGTTATCTTTTCCAAACTCATTAGAAAGAAGGGGGTGAATGCTTCTTGCCAGTCGAATATAGCTTGCAGAATCAAGGAGAATTTTTGACTGCGGCATTTAGCAAAGCTCCGCACATATCTCCTTAGCGTCCAGCAATGGAATATCAAGAATCGTTTGGATAAACCCGGCATTTTTACACTGGGTTGAAAGATATTTTCTTAAGGAATCAAAGAATGGGGTAGAAAATTCT
>DRJW01000366.1 GCA_011052055.1 Nitrospirota bacterium | reverse complement strand
CGAGACAAAATTTCGCCAAGCTTTCTAAGTGTTTCCTCCGGATAAACCGCGCCGGTCGGGTTATTCGGCGAGTTTAAAAGAACAATTCTTGTTTTAGAGCGGATAGCTGATTCGATTCTATCAAGATCGAGGTTGAAGTTATTATCCGTTTCCACGATACGGCATACGGCCTGATGGTTACCGGCGTAAAAAAGATACTCCGGGAAATAGGGCGCGGTGATGATTATTTCGCCGCCCGGATCCACGAGCGCTTTAATCGCCACGTTAAGCCCCCCGGCGGCTCCGACGGTCATGATTACATGGTTTAAAGTAAACGAAAGGCCGGTGACGGCTTTAAGATGGCTCGCGATTTTCTCTCTTACATACGCAAGTCCTGCGTTTGGCATATAACTATGGATTCCGGGGGATGATTCGGCGGCGAGTTTAATGAGGCCGCGCTCCACAGCCGGTGGCGGGCTCATCGACGGGTTACCCAGAGTGAAGTCGAACACGTTCCCGGCGCCAAGCCGGGCTTTTAACGCCGCTCCCTCTTCGAACATCTTTCTTATCCAGGAAGACTTCTCCATAATCGACAAGATTTTTTCGGAGACAGGCATTTTTCAGATCTGCTTCAAATCATCGCGGTACGGGTCGTCGGTCAACCGGCACCGTATCAGCGAGTTGTCGATCATTTTCTCTTGTTTCAGCCTATCGCCCAGGCGCGAGGCCATCTCTCTGGCTTGCTTGATGGATACAGTCTCGTCGACACCCACATCGAACTCTACCAACGTTTTCCCTCCCAGGTAATGTATGGTAACTCCCGACACGCCGGTGATTTTGTCAATCTTCGCCGCGTGACCGGCGATATGCTCTTCAATCTCTTTTCTGTTTATCTTCCTGACTTTGTAATATATATCCTCTTCGGCGTCGATATGAACCAGCGCGTCCATCGCCTTTCCTCTGCCTTTAAGATTGAAGCGCACTGTCTCGGCGATGTTATGGGCTTCGGATACGGAAATGTCCGGTTGCACTTCTATATGAACATCGACGAACTTGTCGCCTCCCAGTTTTCTTGTCTTGAGTTCATGGAAGCTTACGACGCCACTGGTGTTGCAGATGATTTTGGTTATCTCTTCCTTATCTTCTGAGGATAAGGAGACATCCATAAGATCCTGTAGCGAGCTCCAGAGGATTTCGCCGCCGACTTTTGCGATCATAAAAACGACAAAGATCGCCGCGATAGGGTCCAGAATCGTAAAACCCATCATGGCTCCGCCTATTCCAAGAAGCGCGCCGATAGAAGAAAGAGCGTCCGTCCTGTGATGCCATGCGTTGGCGATTATCGCCTTGTTATCATACTTTTCGCCTACATCGGCGGTGTAGCGGTAGAGTACCTCCTTGGCCACGATGGAGACCACCGCCCCGGCAAGGGCTGGCCAGGTGGGGGTGGTCAACCTTGCGCCCATCAGCTTTTCGATAACTTCAAAAATTATAAAAACGCTGACCAGAATCAGCGCCGCGCCTGTGGCCGCCGCGCCTATCGTCTCGGCCCGCCCGTGACCGTATGGATGATCCTCGTCCGCCTCCTGGGAGGCGATGCTGACCGACACATAGACTATTAAATCGGTGGCCAGATCGGAGAGCGAGTGAACCGCGTCGGCTACCATGGCCATCGAGCCGCCAAGGATGCCAGCTGTAAACTTCCCGGCCGCCAGAGCGATGTTGACCAGAGAGCCGATAACCGTGACTTTTAACGCTTCGGACGAGCGTGTGGCGCGTGAATGATCTTGCATCTGATATTATACTAGTTTAAATGGTTCAAAATAGTACCATATTTCATTAAGGCAATCGTCCGGCCTGCAGGGGCCTGAAGGGGCCGGAAGTGGCTTTTTTGAAAAAGATAAGCAAATCATTTAAAATGTTAAGTTATCTGTCAATTGAATTATAAAGGGAACCTCTAAAAATTGCTTTCGTGGCGAAATCGAGCGAAAAGCCGTCAGGCGAGGCGGCGAGACAAAATAGCCGCAAGCGTAGTAGTACTACTCTGAGGACGATTTTGACTCGTCAACGAAGCATGGCGCCTTTTACAGCCGATTGTAGCAGAAATGGATT
>DRJW01000365.1 GCA_011052055.1 Nitrospirota bacterium | reverse complement strand
CTGTTTCCAATGATTAATTGCAATCAGAGATCGCCACGGCTTCCTTTGTCAGCCTCGCGATGACAATGGAGAGTCATTGATTTGATATCTCTAATATTTAACTGTCATTGCGAGGAGCCCATTCGCTTCGCTCAGGACAAGCTCCAGCGGGCGACGCGGCAATCTCTGAATGGTTTTTCGGGAAGTTAATCACCGATGAGATCGCCACGGCTTCCTCTGTAAGTCTTGCGATGGCAAGGAGAGTCATTACGTATGAATAAAATGCTTTCACTAAATGAAAAGGCCAGAGCGGTCATTGAGCCTTTGATAGACGAGCCTGACCGGTTTCAGGTGGCCGTAACCAGGCTTGAAACCGGCGCCACTTTAATCGATTGCGGGATCGAGGCGGAGGGAGGCGTGGACGCCGGTGTTTTATTTTCAAAAGCGTGCCTGGGCGGCGCAGGCGAAGTTTTGATTAATTCCTTCCCTGCCTGCGAAGGCACAACATCGGCTGTCAGCGTGGCGGTGGATATGGCGGTGGAGGCGCTGATGGCTTCTCAATACGCGGGATGGGCGATAAATAAAGGAAAATATTTTGCGATGGGCTCCGGCCCGGCCAGGGCGCTTTACGCGGGTGAGAAGCTTTTTAAGGAAATCGGACATAAAGAAAAAAGCGATGTCGCCGTACTGTGTCTTGAAGCGAGAAAGTATCCGGCAGGCGAGGTAGTAGAGTATATTCTTGGCAAAACAGGGGTAACGGCTGAAAATCTGTACATATTGATAGCTCCCACGGCGTCGATAGTCGGCTCTATCCAGATATCGGCGCGAATAGTTGAGACGGCGGTTCATAAAATGCGCGAAATCGGGTTCGACCTTGATTCAATATCCGGGGGAGCTGGCGCCGCGCCGATAGCCCCGGTGGCGAAAGACGATCTGTCTGCCATCGGCAGGACGAACGACTGCGTTCTTTATGGCGGTGAGGCGAACATAAGCGTCGATTGCGACGACGAGTTTATCCGCGAGAAAATCGAATCGATTCCCTCTTCATCCTCCAAAGATTATGGGAGGACGTTTATCGAGCTTTTTAAAGAATATGGCGATTTTTACAAGATAGACCCTCTGCTCTTCTCGCCCGCCATGATAACGATCCATAACCTTCGATCCGGGTCGGCTTTCAGCGCCGGATCGCTGAACATGGATATATTAAAAAAGTCTTTCGCCTCATAACCATGACCGTAGGAATATTGAGGTCGCGCGAGGGATGGCACATCGACCAGCTTGAAAACGCGCTGAAGGGGCGCGGAATCGAAGTCGTCAAATTCTCTATCACCGACCTTCTCCTTTCGATCGGCGGCGGGGCTAAAATCTCATCCGGTGGAATCGACCTTACACGGTTAGACGCCATAATCGTAAGAATCATCCCGCTTGGCTCTATGGAGCAGTTGATGTTTCGGATCAACGCTTTGCACAGGCTCGAAAATCTCGGCGTTCGAATCATAAACCGGCCCTCTGCCATCGAGCAGACAGTGGACAAGTCGTACACTTCCCATCTTTTGTCAGACGCCGGGATTAATACGCCGGAAACAGTTGTGTGCGAAAGGTTCGACGACGCAATGGCCGCTTTTATACGAATGGGGGATGTTGTGGTAAAGCCGCTTAGCGGCTCTTGCGGCCTGGGCATCGCGCGGATCAGCGATAAGGATATCGCCTACAGGGTGTTTCGGACGATGGAGCAGAGCCGTTTCGTCTATTACATCCAGAAGTTTGTCGATTGCGGCGGACGGAGCGTCCGGATTTTCGTGATAAATGGTAAAGTTACGGGCGCCATGACGCGGACAGGAAGTGGCTGGAAGGCTAATTTCAGCAAACAGGCGGCTGTGGCGCCGCGCGAGCCTTCCGCAAGCCAGGCCAAAAACGCTTTAAGGGCGGCTAAAATCCTGGGGCTCGATTACGCAGGTGTCGATTTTCTTGTTGGAGACAACGGCTCTGAATATGTTATAGAAGTAAATGGCATTCCGGGGTGGAAAGGCCTGCAGAAGACAACCGGCGTGTGTATAGCGGAAAAAATCATCGACTGTGTGGCTTATGAAACAATCGAAGCAAAACAAAATAGCCGAAGCCGCGCAGGTGGCATGCCTGCTTGAGGCAAGTTGTGAAAAGCCTGGCGGTGTAACGCCCACAAAGCGGTTCGATGACCTTTGCTATACAGATTTTCTTCTGGCCTCGGTGATCTTCGGCCAGACGTTAAGAGAAACCTCCCATAAAAGCGTCGGCGAGATAATTTTAAAGAGCGTAAAGGCGGTCAAAAAAGAGGTTAAATCAAACGCCAACCTGGGAATTATCCTGCTCATCGCTCCGTTGGCTAACGCTTTTTACAGGCGAGGCGAGCTTTGCGCGAAGAATGTGCGCTCAACATTGTCAGCCCTTACCATAGAGGACGCCGATGATGCGTTTAAAGCCATCAAGCTGGCTAATCCTGGCGGACTGGGGACGGAGCCTGTCCATGACGCGCGGAAAAAAGCGTCCATAACATTGCTACGGGCGATGAAGCTTGCCGCCCACAGGGACTGGATCGCTCATGAATACGCCCATAACTTCGATATCACTTTTAGTATCGGCGTTGGGGAGCTGGTAAAAAACATTAAATCGACCGCCAGCTTCAGGGACGCTGTAGTCCAGACATACCTGAGGTTGCTCTATCTTTACCCGGACTCGCATATAGGCAGGAAAGCGTCTAAGGATACGGCCCTTAAAATCTCGGAAAAGGCTGGCGAAGTTTTACACAAAGGCGGCGTGACGGCCAAAGCCGGAAGGCGGGCCATAAGCGCTTTCGACAAATATCTGAGGTCTGACTCCAATCTTCTTAATCCCGGAACGACATCCGACCTTATAGCCGCCACGTTGTTCGCCTATTTCCTGAAATACGGGTACGGCGCCATGAACCTGGGAAAGAAGAAGAAATGAGCGGCAAAATCGGATGGGCCGTCACCGGAGCGGGTCACCTGATAAAAGAAATTTTTAAGATCACCGATTCGCTGGATAATGTCGATCTTTTTTTATCCAGAGCGGCTGAAGAGGTCTTGAAAATGTACAAGGTCGACATTGAGAGTTTGCCGCATAAGATTCACAGGGAAGGCCATGCGTCGGCGCCGGTAACCGGCAAGTTCTCAACCGGTCATTACAAAGGTTTAATCGTGGCTCCCGCCTCCGGCAACAGTGTGGCCAAGTTTGTTACCGGAATAGCGGACACTCTCGTCACCAACATTTTCGCGCAGGCTGGCAAAAGCCGCGTGCCGATCATAGTTTTTCCTACCGACGTTGCGCCGGAGATGGAGTCGATGGGGCCTTCAAAAAAACCGGTCATGGTCTACCCGCGCAGTGTAGACCTCGACAATACGGACAAGCTCGCCGGTTTTAAGGGTGTCACTGTCGTCCGCTCTATCGATGATCTTAAGACCGCCGTACAGGAAGTGGCCGGTTGAGCGATAAACATATCCATTTTATAACAGGCAGGCTGGCCGCCCCGGCTCTTGCTAAATTGTTATCCGGCCTCTCCCCCGGCTTTAGCTACGATGTGATAACCATGCCCGCCCAGGTGGCCGCGCTGATGACCGCAAGATCGATCGCCCGAAGAATCCCGGAAAACCTTATCGGAGCCGTGTTGATCCCGGGAGGATGCAAAGGCGACATGCAGGAAATCCGCAAAATAGTTTCCGGGCCCGTCTCCCGTGGGCCTGTAGATTTAAACGATCTTCCGCGCCATTTCGGCGTACAGCAGGGCAAAATAAAATACGCGAAACCTCACCTCCAGATAATCGCCGAAATAGTGGACGCGCCTACCCTGTCGATACCGCAAATAGTGAAAAGAGCGAAACGATACAGAAAAGATGGCGCCGACTGGATCGACCTGGGATGCGTCAACGACACACCCTTCGGACACCTTAAAGAAACTGTCGAAGAGCTAAGACGCCTCAAGTTTAACGTCAGCGTCGATTCTTTTAATCCCGAAGAGTTAATCGCCGCCAGCAAGGGGGGGGCGAGGCTGTTTCTTTCGATCTATTCCGGCAATATCTCAGCCGCCGGGAAACTTAAAGGCAAGGTGGTGGTAATACCCGATCCGGGAAAAGGCGCCCGGAGTCTTTATGAAAACGTCCGAGGGCTGAAAAAAATGAGAGTCCCTTTCATTATGGATCCGATACTAGCCCCTCTCACTATGGGCGCGGCGCGCTCGTTTTCCAGATACGCTCTACTGCGGCGAAAGTTCCCGAAAGCGGAGATTATGATGGGCGTGGGTAATCTTCTGGAGCTTACCTGCGCCGACAACATCGGGATGAGCGCCATCCTGGGGGGGATTTGCGCCGAGCTGAAAATTGACTACGCGCTGACAACCGAAGTGGCCGGATGGAACCGCGACTCTGTGCGTCAGCTTGCCATCGCAAGACAAATCATGGAGCATGCGGTGTCGGGCGGCATCCTGCCCAAAGGGTACGACGACAGGCTCCTTGTCGCCCGCGAGGCGGGCAGGCTGAACTTCACCGCGCGCCAGCTAAAGGCCATGAGCGAAAAAATAAAAGACAAAAATTTCAGGATTTTTGTCACGGAGGGATATATTCATATTTTCAACAAAGATATTTATATCAAAACGAAAAACGCGCAGGATATCTTTGACAAGCTCAAAGTGGACGATCCGCCGCACGCTTTTTATCTGGGCAAAGAGTTGGCCAAGGCCGAGACGGCGCTCGATCTTGGCAAAACCTACAGGCAGGAAGGCGCCCTTGACTGGGGCTATCTTACAAAGCGAACAAAAAAAGCGCGATGATAATAGAGGCCATCGTATCGACGCGCAAAGATAATGGAGAGTTGAATTTCGCGCCAATGGGAGTCAGGTTTAAAGAGAGCGAGCGCATAGAGCTTATCCCCTTTCACTCATCGGACACTTACAAAAACCTGTCCGCAAACCGCTCCGGTGTCGTCAACCTGCTATCGGATGTCTTGCCGTTCGTAAAATGCGCTCTATCGGATCATCTCCCGGAGCATTCAATGTCCGCCGCCTCGTATGGAGCGCTTCTGGCGGTGGCGGACGAGGCTATCGAATTTACGATCGATACCGTGGAGGATCGTAAGATTAAATCGATAATGTCAGGGCCTGTCATATCAAGGGTAAAACTAAAAACTCCCAGGGCCGGAATCAACAGGGCAAATGGAGCGGTCATAGAGGCGCTTATCGCCGTGACAAGGATAGGGGTGTTACCGGATGATGAAATCGAGGGGACGATCAAGCGCTCACGGAATATCGTCGATAAGACCGGGGGTGACGATGAGCGTGAGGCGATGGATATGATCGAAAGTTATGATGAGCGGCGCCGTCGATAGGGTCATCATCGAGGCTCCTGCGAGGCTTCACCTGGGGCTGGTAAAGATAAGCGGGAAACCTGCGTATATAGCTGTTGGTTTGTGCCTTGAAGAGCCCTTTTGCCAGCTTGAGGTAAAGCGGTCGTCCGTTTTCCGGGCGCATGGACAAGACGCCGGCCGCATCAAGACCGCTATTAAAAATATTTGCGCGCACACAGGATCGCCACTTAAATTTTCCGCCAGGCTCACGGCGCCGCTCCCCTTTCATTGCGGCCTCGGCTCCGGCACCCGGCATGCCCTTTGCGCCGCCAAAGCTGTATGCCTTCTGGAAAATAAAAAGATATCCTCGATAAAGCTGGCCGGGCTGACAGGCAGAGGGACGCGCTCGATGATGGGGACGGCTCTTTTCGCAAAAGGAGGGTTCGCTGTAGATATCGCCGGTGAAGTCTCGCGGTTTCCCGCTCCCCGGCAATGGCGCGTTGTCCTCATACAGCCGGACATTTCAAAATCGGGGCACGATTTCACTCACGGCCCGAACGAGACCGGCATGATGAGTAAAGCTCCCGCATGCTCCGTAAGAGAAGCCCGCCTGTTGATCGGCTCGGTAACGTCGGAGATGATCCCCGCAATTAAGGAGGACGATTATAAAACGTTTGAAAAATCTCTCCACTGTCTGCAAGCGGGCGCGATAAAACTTTTCGGGACGTTCCAGAAAGGATCGGCTTCCTCTAAAAACGGGAGAGAGATATTACGCTATTTGCGGCGTATCGGCGTCCGCGCTGTTGGTCAAACCAGCTGGGGCCCGACGCTGTTCGCTGTTTTGCCGTCGTTATCAGAAGCCGAAAGCCTGACCGGAAAACTGGTAGGGCTAAGATGCGTGAAATCGGCGACAGTCACCAGGATTTCAAACAGGGGGTATCGAACCAGAAAAGCTTAAAGGACGCCGCCGATTCTTTTCAGGTTTATCATGGCGCCGGTGATACTTTTGGAAAAATAAATCACCATCGCTTTTCCCTTGATGTTCTCGATAGGTAGCGGCCCCCAGCTACGCGAGTCGTAACTGTTGTCGCGGTTGTCGCCGATGGCGAAAACATGGCCCTTTGGCACAACCATGGATCTGAAATATGAGAACGGATTTTTTTTCGTCACCTCGTACTCTTTATCGCCAAGTAGCTCCTGGTAGATAAAATCCTTGTTTTCCAGCCTGGACGACTCCACGAGATGGCCGTTTATATAGAGTTTCGAGCGGACGATCTCCACTTTGTCGCCCGGTACGGCGACAACCCTTTTGATATAAATCTCCTTTTTCCCCTCGCCAGACATGCCGGGCGGAATGAACGTGATTACGTCTCCCCTTTTCGGCTGGGACCATAGCAGGGTCATCTTGTCAACAAACGGCAGATGAAGACCGTATTTGAACTTATTGATGAAGATGTAATCGCCATCGACCAGCGTCGGTTGCATCGACGAGCCGAATATATGGGTGGCCTCCACGACAGAGCCTTTAAGAACCATCACCAGGACAAGAGCCGTAAGGATGGGGTTTATTATCTGGGCGGCGTTTCGTTTTATCTTAAGAAAAACGGATTTCGCATTCCGGGAATTTTCTATCATTTAATTACGCTCAATACTGTTGCAGACTTATCCCCGCATTGTATCAGCTTGCGCCTGATAATGGAAAAGACTCCACTTTTGTATACACCGCCCCGCCGGGGCCGAGCCTGTTTTCGCACAGACCGAGCCTGTTTTCGTACAGGCCGAGCCTGCTTTCATAGAGGTGGATAACCTCCACAGGCGCGTCTCCCACTTTAAGCTCGCGATTGTTATGAACAAGCCTGATAAGCCCCCCCCTGGCGCTCCCGCTCTTTACCCTCCCAACTGTAAGGTGAGGAGTAAACGGCCTTTCATCCGCCGGAAACCCGAGACATTCGATATTTTTGGAGAGCTTTGATTCAAGCCGGGCGAGCTTATCCGTCTCCCCTCCGACGCCAAACCAGACGATTCTTGGCTTGGTATGGTTGGGGAAAAGCCCCATCCCTTTGATGGAAAGACGTATAGCGCCAAAGCCAGAGACAGCCTCTTTCGCTTTTTCGCAAAGGGACGCAATTGTTTTTACCCCCACATCGCCCAGGAATTTTATGGATATATGAAGGTTGTTGACATGAACAAAACGAACATGGGCAGGAGAGATACCAAACTTATCGATAAGACTCCCGGCCCTGACCAGCGTCTCGCCCGGCAAGTCCACGGCGAAGAACAGCCGCTTTACCTCTTTTTTCTCTTCCTTCCCTTTCCCGCTCAATTGGCCAGGCCTCCCTGCCTTTTTTTGTTAAAGCCCCTGCTCCTCGTCTCCCGCCTCTTCCTCCGGTTCATACAGCCTGGCGAATTTTGAGAACTCTTTTCCAAAACAAAGAGAGCGCAGGTCGCTCATCCTGTCGAGAAAGACCTTGCCGTAAAGGTGGTCGATCTCATGCTGGTACACACGCGCTTCAAATCCTTCAGCATTTATTTCAATATCGTCGCCTTCCCTGTCCAGCCCGGTGACAGTTATTTTTCTCGCCCTTTTAACCAGTCCCGACAGGTTGTCCACGCTAAGACAGCTCTCCCAATCTTCATCCATATCGGTGGAGAAACCTGTGATTTTCGGATTTATGACCGTCCTTAGCAAAACCTGCTCCGCGTCAGGGTATCGAGGGTTGTTTTTTAATCCCACTACTATCAGCTGTAGCGGCTCGTGCACCTGAGGCGCCGCAAGCCCTATCCCGACATATTCCTCTTTGGTTTGTATCATGTCGTCTATCAAGGCCTGTATGGCAGGAGACTTGATCGCCTCCTTTTCAATCGGCCCGGCCTTCTCCCGCAGAACCGGGTGCCCCAGCTGGGCTACTTTACGAATGGTCATCAGATGATCCTGCCAGAAATAATCAATATGACTTTCTCACGCGGCACATGGCGCCAAAGCAGGGCTACCTTGCGAACGGCCATCAGAAAATCTTACCCGAAATATTTGGCGCGATAACCTTCAAAAAGCTCTGTCGCATGCTCCTTGCATTTACCGCATCCTGTGGAGATTTTCGTGCGCTCTTGCAAGGTTTCAAAATCCGATACACCCTCCAACACCTCCTCCTCGATCTCTTTATCGGTCACGTTAAGGCACTCGCACACCAACACCGCTTTTTCTTCATCGATAAGGTCATCCTTGCCTGTTTTTTTATAATAATCGTGTATCGCCGCGCGAAGAGCCTTGTCCCCAAGGACGGAGCAATGGATTTTTATGGATGGCAATCCGCCGAGCCTGTCCATTATGTCCTGGGGTTTGAGCTTAAGAGCGTCATCTATATTCATGCCGCCGTTTTCCGTCACCATTTCCGACATCATCGAAGTGGAGCCTATGGCCGACGCGCACCCGAAAGTTTTCCATTTAAGATCGGAGATTTTTTCGCCCCCGTCGACTTTTATCCATATTTTCATCATGTCGCCGCAGGTAGGATTGCCCACCATACCGACACCGCTGGCCTCATACTCCTCTTCGGCCACCTTTAATACATTGCGCGGGTTAGAGAAATGATCCATCACGGTATCGGAATATCCGAAATTGTTATCTGCTTTTTGTTCCATAGCTAATACTCTGTCTTCTTACAAATAAATTTAAAAACCGGAAAATATAACTGTTCAAAGTATGTTAGAGAGCAATTCTCGAACCAAAATTCACCTTTTATAACCAGTTGATATTATATAGGTTATTATAGCGCCCATATCGAAGTCAAGACACAAATGTCCGATTATGAACTTATCTGCGATCATGCTGTCATTTAGCGACATTCACCTTTCCAGTGTTGATGATAATAGCTTTCAGCCAATTTGTCAGCAGAAGATCAAAATCCTGTGCGCCACATCGACAGCTTTGTTTGATATCATACCGATTATGGGAACCTCTAAAAATCCATTTCTGCCATGATTATAGACTCCCACGTCCATCTCATCACAGCGGAAATGATAAAGGCGGCCACCGCCCGTCTCAACAAGATCCGGCCAGGTCTGCTCGACCGTGTGAGCCACATGGGCAGAAAGCTGATAAACCCCGGATTTACCAGTTTTCTGAAAACCATGAGCGTGAAAAAGTTTGCCGCTGTTTGGGAGAAAGAGATGAAAAAAAACAGGATCGATCACGCCTGTTTTCTTCCCATCGGAGGCGCCGCCGACGATCAGATGGCAGAGTTTGTCGGCTATAATCCGTCAAAATTCTCCTCGTATATGTTTCTGGACAATCCGCCGGCCAGAGCTTCTGTGACCAAATTGAGAAAACTCGCAAAATCTGAGGGATTTGTGGGAATAAAACTTTACCCCAGCCTCCAGATGATTTCCATTGCGGACAAAAAGCTTTTCCCTCTCTACGAAGCGGCG
>DRJW01000364.1 GCA_011052055.1 Nitrospirota bacterium | reverse complement strand
CTCTCCACACAAGCTGAAAAAATTGTCAAAGCGGATGGGGCTAAGACGTGGCGGAGAATATTGAGCGGAGGCGAGGATTACGAGCTTTTGTTCACCGCGCCTCCCGCCAAACTAAAAGCGCTGGATCGATTTCAAAAATCGGGCAAGATAAAGGCTGTGAAGATAGGCGAGATAGTTAAAGGAAAAGGTCATTTGACCATTATCAAACCAGATGGCGCCGAGTTGAAAATCAAAAAAGAAGGCTGGCTGTGCAATCAGCAATAGTTTTGAGTTGAAATATTTTAACGATAGGACACATACGCTTTATATGGTATGTAATGTGGTCTAACACACTATATATAGTAACCTTAACGAAATTTAACCTTTACACTTGCCTGGCGCCATGCTAATCTAGCCGGAATTTACAATTATTCCTGTTTTTCATGCTGGAGTATCGATGTTCTTTAAAAGCATAGAGTTGAGAGGGTTCAAATCGTTCGTTGACGAGACGAAGATGGTTTTCGATGAGGGTGTCACTGTGATTGTCGGGCCTAACGGCTGTGGCAAAAGCAACATCGCCGACGGGTTACGCTGGGTGCTTGGTGAGCAGTCGGCCAAATCAATGCGTGGCGCGAAAATGGAGGATTTCATTTTCAATGGCTCATCCACAAGGAAGCCGACCGGGTTCGCCGAAGTGTCGGTGACCATATCCGACCTGAACGGCTCGATATCCTCCCAACCTTATTCCGAGTACGAGGAGATCGCCGTCTCGCGTAAACTATACCGAAACGGCGACTCGGAATATATGATTAACAAGGTTCCCTGCCGCCTCAAGGATATCGTCGATATTTTTCTCGATACGGGCATCAGCGTCCGCTCACTTTCCATAATAGAGCAAGAGCAGGTGACCCGAATCGTTAATTCCAAACCGGACGACAGGAAAGTCTTTATAGACGAGGCGGCCGGGATCATGAAGTATAAACTGCGCAGAAACTCGGCCATGAACAAGCTTGCGCTCGGACAACAAAACCTCTTGCGAATTCAGGATATCCTGGCGGAGCTGGAAAAACAGCGAAATTCCCTCAACAGGCAGGCTAAAAAAGCGGAGCGCCACAGGGTTTTTCGTGACGAGATAAAAGAGCGCGGACTGGCCCATTTCGCGATAGATTTTCAGGAGCGCGCAAAATCGCTGGATGAATACTCTCTAAGGCTCGACGAGCTCAAACAAGACGAGGCCAGCCTGCAGGCAGAGCTTTCCACCAACCATAACAAGCTCGAATCGCTAAACGCGAAGATTTCAGACGAAGAAAAAGCCGTAGCGGATATAAAGGAAGAAAAAAGCCGTGTTGAATCTACTATCGAGCGCAACAACGATCATCGCGGGCTTCTATCCCGGCACATTGAAGAGGCGGAACTAACCCGCAAAAACTCGATTGATGAGATAGAGCAGGTTGAAGGTGAAACCGCCGGAAACGATGATGAAATAAACCAGCGAAGAGTCGAGCTTAAGTCTATCGAAACGCTGATAAATGCAAAAAAGGTGGAAATCGCGGGTCTGCGCGAAGATGTTTACACAGCCCAGTCGCAACTCCATGACAGGCGTGAAAAGCTTGAAGAGGGCTCAAGGATCACGCTTGGAATTATGGAGGAAATATCCTCGAAAAAACATGAGCTCTCTTCGATAAAAACAAAAGTTGAGATGGCCGGATCGACAATTAACAGCCTGGCGGACAAGGAGTCTCAATATTCACGAGAAGCCTCCTCGGCAAAAGAAAGAAGCGGCGAGCTGGGGGAGAGGTTAACTCATCTCAAAGTGGAGTTTGACGGTGAAACGGCAAAGGTGAATGAAACCAAAACCCGCCTTTTAAGCGTTAACGCCGAGCTTTTGTCTGTCGAGGGAGAGACGCGATCTTTATCGGAAGAGCTGGCCAAATGCCAGTCCAAGCTTGAATCGCTGGAAGAGTTCGAGCGAAATTTCGAGGGCTATGGTGAAGGCGTGCGAAAGCTGATGAAACTAAAAGAGGAAGGGGCGGGTGAGTTAAGCGGAGTCAGGGGTTTGCTGGCCAAAGGCGCGAAAGTGGCGCCTGAAATGGAAGTGGCGCTGGCGGCCACGCTCGGCTCGCGTCTGGAAGCTGTGATGATGGACAATTGCTCCAACATGCTTAAAGCAATCACGACTTTAAAGAAAGAAAAGCTGGGAGGGGCCAGTTTCGTCTCCGCTGACCTGGCTCCATCAAACGGCGCGCAGGCGCCGGAGATGGTTCAGCATCCGGCCCTGATAGGGCGCGCATCCGATCTTTTTATTTTCACCGGCGATTCTCCCTCCAATATAAAAGAGCTATTGAGCCACACTCTGGTAGCCCGCGATTTTACAGGGGCGATGGAGATATGGAATCTTAAACCGGGCGGTTTCACCGTGGTTACGACGGATGGCGAAGTGATAGACACGGCAGGGTTCGTCACTGGCGGACTTGCGAAAACTGGCGCCGCCGGGGGCGCCGGGGGCGCGGGAATAGTGTCGAGAAGGCGGATCATCGAGGAGCTGGGCGCGCGCATTGAAGAACTAAGAGAAGACAAACAGACAGCCGAGGATAAGCGCGGCCAGCTGGCGGAATCGAAACAGGAGCAAGAGCGAAAACTCGACGCCACAGGGAGGGAAGCGCGGCGTCTTGAGCTTGAAATCGTGGAGACGACTAACGAAATCGGAAAAGCGGACGAGGAGCTAAAACGAAATTTTGCGTATATCGACTCTCTCAAATCTGAAAAAGAAGCGTTGATTGCCCAGACCGAAAGCCTGGGCGAGGAGCTTAACGCAAGAGCAGGCGCCATTGACCGGTTAAATGACCGCAAAAAAGAGGCGGACGCGCAAAACGAGGCCATGCAGACGGCGATCAAACAGGCCAGCGTCGATCTCGACAAGCTGAGAGGTCAGCTTCAGGATAAAGAACTCGGCATAACCGAAAGCCGGGGCAGGCGCGGCGGCCTTAACCTTGATATCAAAAGGCTCGAAGGAATCATGGCCGGTCATATCGCCAGGGTACAGAGGCTCAAAGACTCCATCGAAGACTTGAAACGAAAAAGCGGGGAGATGGAGGAATCGATCGCATCGATGTTGAGCGAAAACGTCGAGCTTGCCAGGAAGAAAGATTCTCTCAAAGAAAATATAGACGCCATAAACGAGACGTTGGCGGAAAAGACCGGGGAGTCGGAGGAAATTCAGAAAACCATTCGCGGCCTGCAAACCAGGCTTAATGACATACAGCCGGTTATCACCGATGTGGCTCTGAAAAAATCTGAAACCGAAATGCGGATAGAAAACATAATCGAAAAAGCGGACGCCGAGTTCAACATCCCTGTGGAAGACCTGGAAAATTCAGATGTCTCCGCAATCGACATGGAAGAGGTGACCGAGCGGCTTAATTTTCTGCGCGGACAGCTTTCGAAGATGGGCGACGTGAACCTTGACGCCCTTGAGGAGTTCGAGCAGATAGACAAACGCTGGCAATTTCTGAAAACACAGCGCGACGACCTGGTTGCTTCGATCGAGACGCTTCACAAGACTATCGAGAACATAAACGCAACGACGAACAAGATGTTCACAGAGACTTTTGAAGAAGTGTCGAAAAATTTCGAGGCGACTTTCAAACGTCTTTTCGGCGGTGGCCACGCCGAGTTGAAACTGGTTTACGAAGAGGGCAAACCAGAGCCGGGCGTGGAAATCATGGCCCAGCCGCCGGGCAAGAAGAACCAGAGCATGAACCTGCTATCGGCCGGGGAGAAAGCGATGACCGCCATCTCACTGCTCTTCTCTGTCTTTATGACAAAGCCCAGCCCCTTTTGCCTGCTTGACGAAATCGACGCGCCGCTCGACGAGGCGAACATTGTGCGGTTTCGGGATATGCTCATGGAGATGCGCGAGAAGACGCAGTTTATCATCATCACCCACAACCAGAAGACCATGAGTTTCGGCGACCGGCTCTACGGCGTCACCCAGGAAGAAGAAGGCATCTCGAAAATCCTGGCGGTCGACCTCCACGACGAAAGAGCCCACGCCCCAACTGCGGCTTGAAAAGCGCTAAAAGCTAATTGCCGTCAGATTTTATCGTAAGCTGTGATAAAAACATTCCTTTCAATACTCGTCTGAGAGCGGATTGCTCTCAATGTGGAAACTTTTATTGCGGGGTGGTTAGGCATTGTTAAAGGCTCGCGTATTCTATTTACGCTTTCCCGTATCAGGAGAATACGCTCCTTTTCCCTAACGATGCGAAGCTACATATGGAAATCGCAAGACCGAGCCCTTCTCTATTCGAATATAAACCACACCTTAACACACATCCCACAATGAAGGAGAAGTAGCAGGGCTACAGCAAATACAGGATCCTTCACGGAGTTTGCCCTGAGCCTTGAAGGGTTCAGGACGACATACCGCACAACTTAAGCGCCCCGCCCCGTCGTCCTGAGGGAACCGAAGGATCTTGTTTTTCTTGAACAGCGCTTCCGCCACAGGGGGAGGAAAATCTTCTCTCCCCTTTTCCGAGGGGGAGTAGCCTTCTGGCCGAGATGGTGTTCAATTTTATCAGACGGTTTGAGAAACGTTGTTTCCCGCGATACAGAATGGGTCTAAAATAGAGGTTTTGCAGTTAAGAGCGATGAAAGACGAAATAATTATAAAAGGTGCTTCGGAGCATAACCTTAAGAACATAGACTTAACCATCCCCCGTGACAAATTGATCGTCATCACAGGGGTCTCCGGCTCCGGCAAGTCGTCGCT
>DRJW01000363.1 GCA_011052055.1 Nitrospirota bacterium | reverse complement strand
GCCTTGTTGTCTCCGACCAGGTAAAAATCGTCCTTGAGGTCGAAGGGATCATGAAAAAATAAGCGCTACAATTAGCCTCCCCCCTTCTGGGGCCCTATGAGGGGGGGAGGTTTTTTTATTATCGTATAAAAGGGCCCCTCTAAAGGTTGCGCCGCGCTATCGATTCTGTTGTAGTGTCAACCCTGGTCGATCCTGATAAAATACCGGTATGATTATCCACAGGTACTCGGAGTACGAAGAGCCGGACAAACCGCCATTCACACTCGACGACGTTATCGCCGCCATCACCGAGATGATGATGCGCCACCACGTAGAGTTCAACGAGGCGCTCCAATACCTGATAGACCTGGGCCTTCCGATTAACGAGTTTCTCCGCGACGAGGAGCTCGACCATCTCCTCGACGAATATATCGATAAAGTCGGGAATATGAAAGATGAGATTCAGCAAAAGTACGATTTCCCAGGCCTTACAGAAAAACAGCGCGCCCGTTTTTCGCTACTCTCCGAAAAAATCCGCAAAAGGATAGAAAACGATCCGGAATTTCTGGAAAAGCTGAAAGAAGCCACCGGGGCGCGCCGGTCATCCAAGCTTTACGAGATAAAATACGACGCTATGCGCCACGATGTTTTTTCCGGTGACGATCTGCTGGCCAAAAATATCGAAGACGCCCTGCGTCAGGCCGAAATACTTGATGACATCGAGCGCTTTCACGACAGTCACGGAAAAACATTCACCGGCGGACAGGCGCTCGACCCGGAGTCGGCAAAGAAAGTCACCGCCCAATTTAAAGCGCTGGACAAACTCAAAGCCGAGCTTGAAGACGCAAGGTCGAAGGGAAACCTGAACGGGGTGGATGAGGAGGCGCTGAAAGAATTCTTGGGCGGTGAGGCTTACGATGATTTCAAACAGGCGAGAGATAAAATTTTAGAAAAGCTAAAAGAGGCTATCGAGGCCACAGGCCAGGTGGAGGAGCGCGACGGCATCTTCAAACTGACTCCCGCCGCCGCCCGCAAAGTGGGAGACACCGCGCTGAGGGAAGTTTACGCTTCTCTTAAGACCGACGGAGCCGGCGCCCATGAGGTCGGCCAGCCGGGCGAAGGAAGTGTGGAAAAAGTGAACACGCGCCCTTACGAGTATGGTGACTCGCTTGCTCATCTGGATGTTCCCGGCTCTATGATAAACGCGCTTAAACGTGGCGGTGGCTCTCTTCCCATCCAGATCAGGACAGAAGATATGGAGATACACGACACTCACGGGGTGGCGAAAAGCAGTATTGTAGTTATGATCGACATGAGCGGCTCGATGAGCAGGTTCGGCAGGTTTTACAACGCGAAAAAAATGACGCTGGCCCTCGACGCTATGATCCGCTCCCACTATCCAGAGGACTCTATCAGCTTTATCGGTTTCGCCACATTCGCAAGACGACTCCATCTGAGCCAGCTGGTAACGTTGGGCCCTGAGCCGATAACTTTCTGGGGCGGCGGCGTGCGGATGAACATCGACATGAGCAAAATCGACGACCCCGCGCGCGACCTCGCCCATGTGCCCCGTTACTTTACCAACATACAAAAAGGGCTGGAGATGGCCCGGCTGAGGCTGATGGTGGAGCCGGGTCTTAACAAGGAGATAATCCTTATCACCGACGGCGCCCCCACCGCCTATTTCGAAGGTCAGAGCCTCGTCCTCCACTACCCCCCCGGCGAGAAGGGATACGCCGCTACACTGCGCGAGGTAAGAGCCTGCAAAGACGAAGCGATCACCTTGAACGCTTTCCTTCTCGGCTCAGATTTCGACACCGGGTTCTATGGAGAGGACGATTTTATAGACCGGATGATGAAGATTGGCAAAGGAAGGCTTTTCCACCCACAGCCCGGCAGTCTGACCGAGTATGTGCTGGTCGATTACATAAACAATAAACGCAAGATTGTGGAATTTTGAATTAGTTTATTTTTATAAATCTATTTAAAAGCAGGGATATCTGATGGTAGGCCAACTCTCATGAAAAAACGAGCAAAAGATTGTGATAAATGCTCT
>DRJW01000362.1 GCA_011052055.1 Nitrospirota bacterium | reverse complement strand
TTTCATTTACTTGTATGAACCCTCCGCGTAATGATAATTTATGCAACAAAAGCATATCAGGTAGCAGACACCTTCTAACGCCACCAACTTTTCGCACATCACGAATCCGAAATAATCCATAGATCATATTCCCGTAACCCCGGGCGTTGAAACATATCGACTTGATCCGTTCAATAACATTTTGGCCTAATGAATGATAATGTGGACATCGTAAATTGAGGTCTTCTCCTGTTTCTGATATTCTTCTGGTCAACGAATACGCCATAACAGCTTCCGGATTACCGTCAAGTGATTTCACCATCGTTTCCAGCCAACGGGGATGATAAATGTCATGACCAGCGACCCACATGAAATATTCAACTTCTTCAGCAAATCGCCTGAATGTTATTTTATAGTTTATCGCTAAACCATTTCTTCTTTTATTGACAAGGTAAACGATTCGATCATCTTTTGAAGAATATTCCAAAGCAATATTTTCACTATTATCGGTTGAGCAGTCATCAAGGATTATCAGTTTGAAATGACGATACGTTTGGGCCAGGAGTGATTCAATCGACTCGGACAGATATTTATCATCATTGTATAGAATCATTCCAATATTTACTTTTACGGACATTAGCGCATTTGAATGATAATGATAAGATTACTGACTAATCACTATTCTTTTGACAGCACAAACAGATCCTGCTCATGCTGGTCGAGAGATTTCCTTTCCGCTTTCCAATAGCCAGGAATATATTTATCAATACGCAATCCTGTCTTGCCAACCACAGCTTCGATCATATCTGTCTCGTAACCTACCAGTCTTTCCGGATCGTCAATATTGTTGGTAAACCCTTTTTCGTATGGTGTATTGAACAAGTAATTCCACGTCTCTCTTTTCCGCGCTCCCCGCTCATCAATGGCATAGCATGTCATCCAGACCTTGCCCTTGGGTGACAAGCAACGGATAATTTCCTGAAGATAATGTTCAATTATTTCCAACTTCATGTGTGAAAATATTGAATTCAGGAATACGAGATCCATCTGACCATTATCGTATGGCAGACGATACTCCTCTGGTTTAACGGATCCTTCTTTATTATAGTAAGAGTGAAAAACGTCCATATAGGTAAACGAATATCTATCGTCATCTTTAAAGAGTCTTTGCAAAGCGTCGATTCGTTTTCTATTGATATCAAACGCATAATAGCGTCCCGAAAAATTACGCCTCGCAAAAGCGCCAGCGACCCTCCCATCCCCGCATCCAAAATCCAGTACATTCGAATTGAGATCAAGCGGGACATGAACGGTAAGCAGAGAAAATACGAAATCGCCATTTAGCGCTCCCTGGACTATACTTTTCCCGGAGCGAAGTAGAGAGGGCTCTATAAGAAAGAATTTGCGGCTATCCTCGGTCTTCTCATAGGGTGACAGATCGCGCTCATTATTTTGTAACAGCCGTGATGATATACGGCGCATCAAGCTTCCAATATTCATAGCGTCTTAATAAATAAATAAAATATCAATGGAAACCTAATTTTTATTAGCTTCCATTATGAGCTCCAGGATTTTATCGGCAAATTCACTTTTTTCTTCACACTGCTTTATTATAGGATAATATTTTTCAGGCATTATCGAATAGGCGAAAAATGTGCGCTTAAGCCCCAATATTTCCTGGTATGACAACTGCGGCATATCCAAAGCGGGCAAATTTACGCCAGCAGTAGTGTCAATATTTTTCGCCAGGAAGCCGTTTTTCTCACATACTTCCAGTAACGGTGTCCCTGGGTATGGAAAAAAACAACTGATACTGGATGGAGCCACATTATATTTCTCAATCAGTAATTTATTCATACGAACAGAGGAAAACACATTTTCTCTGGTTTCGAACGGAAACCCCAAAAGAAAATACGCGGTAGTTCTTATTTTATATTTTTTGAGGAGCTCAAGAGCTTCGTAAATATGATGATCCTTTAGCCTTTTATCAAGAACCTCAAACCTGAATTTCTCATCACCATGCTCCACACCTATGGATATGGCGACACAATTCATTTTTTTGAAATTCTTGACAGATTCTTCTTTTAGTGTATTGGCATTAGTCTGAAGGACAAAAGGTAAACCAATTTCATCGCTATATCTCTGGGCTAGTTCTTTAAAATACGGTTTAGACATAAAAGAAAACGACTCATCCACGAATCTCAGCATTTCTGGCTTATAAATCTCTACTAAACGCTTTAATTTATTCACAGCGCCTTCGACGGTATGTTTTCTATGGTGGTCAGAAACCCCGTCATATAAATCCTGAAGATATTTGTTAACGCAATAGGCGCATTTATAAAGGCAACCCCTGCTAATTTCTACAGTCAATGTTTTATATATTTTACCTACAAAGGCGGTATAAAAATGATCGCTTCTGAATATCGAATAATCAGGGAGGAGGAGATCGTCCATCTCTTTATTTGGCGCCAATTCATTTCTATGGATTTCCCCATTTATCTTAAACCAAAAACCTTTAACGTCAGTAAATGGTTTACCGCTAACCTTGCGCTCCAGCAACTCCACAAGGCCTTCCTCTCCTTCTCCAATACAGATTGCGTCTATTCCCTCTTCAATTATCGTCCGCTCCGGGGCTACCGTTGGATGAATACCACCGACAATTACAAACGCAGAAGGATTCGCCTCTTTGACAACATTAATTAAAGCTCTTCCGAGTTCATGCGTTCTAGTCAATGTAGAGACCAGGACTATGTCATAGGAAGAAAGATCATAATCCTTTTTAAAATCATCGATTACTTCATCGAGTTCTTTTGGAACCACGCCATCTGGAGAGGCGTGAACTTTAAACGCAGATGAATAATCCTCTAATTCAGGAACTTTTAAAATAAAAGATGTATCGAAAAGATCAAACTCGAAACCTTTATTTTTCATCGCCCCGGCCAGGCACGCGATACCAACGCAGGGCCCGATCCCGACATACGCGTAGTTGGGATAAATAAATAATATTTTCAATTTTTCCATTTAAATCTACCTTTACCTTTTTGGATTTAAAGTCATTCAATTAAGGAATTTAAATATAAGCGCGAAGCGTCTATAGCGAAAACCTGATTCCACACAAGGAGCTAAACAAAATAGTAATCAATTGGAAATCAGCCCATCCTTTGAAGGCCGTAAGTGAGCTCAAAAGGAAGTATGATATTTTGTCCAGTCCGCGTTTACATTTAAAACAAAATTTGTTAAATGTAAACTAAATTCCCGATGTCTATTTTGTATGGATATTCATTATAGTTTGAAGCATTTTGTCGCTTGCTTTACTTTCTTTTTCACAAAGCTCGACCAACGGCCAATATTTTTCTGGCATCACCGAGTAGGCGAAAAAGGTTCGATATATGCCATTGATCTCATCATATGAAAACTGCGGCATGTCCAGCGCCGGCCTCAAACAAGCGTAATCTTCACTAATGTTATCGGCGAGCAAATTCTCCTCATGGCATATTTTCGTCAGTTTAGTCCCAGGATACGGATGAAAACATGGCACCCCTGAAGGAGCCGCGTCGAATTCCTCTACTAACCGTTTGTTCATCCTGATAGAGGCAAAAGCCATTTCGCGGGTTTCATGGGGCAGTCCGACAAGAAAGTAGGCCGTGGCCCGAATGCCATGCTTCTTGAGCAACGAAAAAGCGTTGTATACATGCTTATCCTTGAGTTTTTTATCCAGCATATTGATTCGGAAATCCTCGTTGCCATGCTCTACGCCCATAGAGATCGCGACACAGTTCATTTTCTTCAGCATTCCAGCAGTCTCATCATCGAGTGTATGCGCGTTTGTCATAACGACGAACGGAACTCCCACTTCTTTCGCGTACAATTCGGATAACTCCCGAAAGTAATCTTTTGACATAAAAGAGAGAGATTCGTCAACAAACCGGAAGAACTCAACGTCATACATTTCTTTTAGCTTCTTGAGCTTATCTATGGCGACTCTAACAGAATATTTTCGGTAGGTTCCGACACCGCCATTTCTGGAATGATGGCAAAAAGAGCATTTGTAGAGGCATCCTCGGCTTATCTCTACAGGCAAAGTATTATATATCTTGCCATCGAACGCCGTGGCAAAATGCTCCTTTCTGAAAAAGGAGTAATCGGGCAAGGGCATAGCGTCAAGATTGTTCTCAAAACGGTCCTGATTGCGTGTAATTGTCCCATTGTCATTAAACCAGAATCCTTGCACATCCTTAAAAGAAAGGTCTTTGGCAATCCGTTGCAATAGCTCAACGATCCCTTCATCGCCCTCGCCAATACAGATACAATCAATCCCTTCATCTCTGATAGTCTCTTCAGGCGCTACAACAGGATGAAGGCCCCCCACAATAACATAGGCGGAAGGATTTACCTCCTTAACCGCTTTTATAAGTTGCAATCCGATGTTATGGGTTCGCGTTAATGTAGAGACCAACACGATATCGTAACTTGATAGATCGAATTCATTCTTAAACTGCTCCACAACAACGTCCAGGCTTTGAGGAACTATGTCGTCAGCAGTCGCATGCGCTTTAAACGCCGAATAGAAATCATTGAGCTTAGGCACTTTCAAAATAAACGAAGTGTCAAAAAAATCGAAATCAAACCCTTTCTCCTTGATAGCCGCGGCGATTGAGGCGACCCCCACCGGAGCTCCGATACCAACATAAGCGTAATTCGGATACAAAAATAATATTTTCAGTTGTCTCATTTCTTTACCATATTTTTAAATTATTGAATTATGATTGTTTACCATAGTAAATCTATATTGCAATCGCTTATAGCCAGGCAAAAATTTAAAGCATTATCTATATTTAATTATTAATGCCAACCATCTTGCCGCTGTCAGGCGTTTTTTTATTCAAATGCTCTACCATCAGCTCTTCCATACGATCAATTGTGCGCCCGGCGTACGGAAAAAATATCTCATAACTTTGTTGAGGTATCAAATTCTCCCCGAGCTCTATCCGGGTAAGGTAACTAAGTAAATCTTCTCCAGAGCAAATCGAAAGGGAAGTTTTTTTAGAAGCTACTTCACACCAACTATCGTCAACAACGTCAAATCTAATAGTTACTTTACCTGCTCCAGAAGCGATGAACATTCCGCTGGAGCCAATAGATCCCACCGCGCAAAGATTACGCCAGCTTAAATACTGTTTATATTCAATGGTATAAGGCGCTACCGCAAAGTTGTCCAGCGCTTCAAGGGCTTTGATCTCCGATAAGGAAGGTATGCTTTTATGCCCTGGGCGCCGCTTATATATAAAACACCAATTGGGAGACCTTTCAGCGGCGAAGTGGAGCCATTGTAACGCGGCCTGTGTATATATTTTGCCCCTTATAGATTCATAACCAAAATATTCAGAAAGAAATAAAAAAACCTTTCTCCCCCCTGTCCATTGCATAAGATCTTTCTCATGATCCGAGCGGTCATCAGGAATTCGTAAACTGTTTTCAAGCTCCGATGATCCTATAATTTTTATTTCCGGAACATGACCGCCTGACAATGCCTCTTTAAAATTTTCAGCCACAACCTCATTCCAGACCCATGCTTGATCTGAATAGCATGGCTCCATCCAGGTTTTCTGTGTTCCATCATTAAAAAATAATATTTTACGAATGTCTTTACCAGTTTTTGATCGAATCAATTCACCTCCGATAGGAACAAGCTCATGGTTAACCATCACTACTCTGGGATCAAGACCAGCAAGTAACATATTGGCGATTTCAATCAAGTGAGTAGCTCTAACTAAGGTTTCTATCAATCCAAATACATTATTCCGGATCAATCGTAATATTTCGCGATCATTTTTATAGGCCGAAAAGGCCAGTATAAAAAATACTCTTAATGCTCTACCGATGACTTTGATGGATCCTGTAAAAGAACTGCCATATTTCACCCACTGTCCATAATCAGGGAAAGATTTTGTCTTTATTCCCAACGTGCCGTCCGACTCATATATTTTCATTGTTTTGTTATTCAGGAGCGCGCATAAATAGCCTGCCCGCCCTATGCGTTCCGCTAGTTCAGTTGTCGCCGGGGCGGAGTGTGGCTTATTACCCGAATAAAATAAAAGCGCATCGCAATGCGGTAATGAAGAATTTGGTTTCCGCGCCAATATTACATATTTGAGTAAATTGAGAATCGCTTTATACGTTTCCGGGAACGAACAGGGGTTTTCCTGAAAACCAATAAACATCCTGACATAAGATTTCAATTCTGGATATTCGTCCCATATGGGCCTCACAAGTTTTTTATAAGCGTCTCCTCGCTGGGGAAGCTTGGAATCATCTTTAGTTTTATCTTTATATTGATCGCCAATCTTTATTTTTCTGAATAGCATCTATACAATTCCTGATCAGCAATAGCGCAATGTCAGATTTTCCTGGCCACAAGCCACATGTGAGACGACAGGCCATTTTCCGCTAAAAACTTCTGGAAAGGCCACCCCAATGTATCCCATTCATCAAGAAGAACCTTCCTCAGAAATTTATCGCAGGATAAATCATGCTCACCTCGAAGCGATGCCTCCCGCACAAATTCAGCGTCAAGCCTGCCCGGAGTTTCAACATCAAGCGTCTCAAAACCGCATGAATCGACCAGTCGGGAAAGTGATTTCGGATTGAACAAATTGACATGCTCAGAATCCACCGCCCAGGAAACCGGCCCTAATAGCGAGATATCGAATCCCAAACCATTTGGGCAGGATAAGACAAGCAAACCTCCTTTTTTTAATAAAGAAGCGGCGCGGCATAAGAATATTCTGGGATCGAAAAGATGCTCGATAGTTTCAAAAGAAACTAAAACATCAACATCCTTTAAACTGTCGTCAATATCTTCGATCCTCTTTTCCACTACATCAATCCCGCGATTCCTGCACGCGGACGCCATTTCAGGTGTCGGTTCGATCGCCACAATTTTTTCAAATATATTTGAATCCTTAACAACAGAGGCAAAAGTGCCAAAACCAGGGCCGACTTCCACTATCACGCCTTTAGGAACCATGTATTTTTCGCAGTAGCCAATGATTCTTTTAAGCCACGGTTTATGGATTTTTTCTTTTCTCGCCGCTTCCGTGGAGGGGAAAATACGCTCAGCCCAAAACTTGTAGTTCTCTGAGTTCAGGTAATAGTCGCTCATCACAGCTATCGACGGGCGGGGCGACATATAAATGGTCTTGCAATCATCACAACCGGCAAAACTGAAACTGTATTTTTCAAACACCGCTGTTCGCCTGTCTCCGCCGCAGGCGGGGCAGTA
>DRJW01000361.1 GCA_011052055.1 Nitrospirota bacterium | reverse complement strand
GCTTTCGTAGCGAAATCGAGCGAAAAGCCGTCAGGCGAGACTGCGAGACAAAATAGCCGCAAGCGTAGTAGTAACTACTCTGAGGACGATTTTGGCTCGTCAACGAAGCATGGCGCCTTTTACAGCCGATTGTAGCAGAAATGGATTATTAGAGGTTCCCTTATATAGCTGTGGTCATCCTATGTGTAGCCAAGAAGCTCTTTCATCTGGTTGGCGTTGGTCACGGAAGAGCCCCGGCAATGGTTGTTGAAAAACATCACCGTCTCCCCGGAGACCGAGGCGATCTTTTTCACCGGCTCTAAAAATTGGCGAAGCTCCATATCGGAGTAAAGGTAGTTATAACGTTCATGGGCGGGAACGTCGAACCAGCTGGTGTTTCGGCCATGAAACCTGAAATAGGCCAGGTCCGAAGTCGCCACTGGAGTAAATGGCGCAAGTTTCGGAATGGACGGCTCATCCACAATGCAGTAGCTGGCTCCTATACTTTTTAACAGCTCGAAGACCGACTGGGCCACCCAGCTTTTATTTCTCAGCTCCAGAGTCAGCGGGACGGGGCTGACCCTGGAGACAAGCCATTTTAAATGCTCGATAGCGCCCTCGGTACGGCTGAATTTAACCGGAAACTGCGCTAAAACAGATATCAGCCGGTCGCTTTCGACCATAGGAGCGATTCCATCAAGAAAAGCGTCAACCGCCGATTCGTCACGGACATACCCCCCCTCGTTGTCGCGGATGCGGTGCGTGATCGAGCTGTGAGCTTTGACGACGAATTTAAAATCGTCGCCGGTTTTATTTACCATGCCCTCGACCTCTTTGGCTGTGGGCATGGCGTAATATGTGTAATTGAGCTCTACAGAGTCGAACTTCAGTATCGTAGCGTAATATTCGAGCAGGTCGCTTTTGTTTATCCCTTCTGGATAAACAGGCCCTATCCAGTCGTCATACGAATATCCAGAAGTCCCGATTCGTATGGGCGGTTTTTCTATTTTTTCATCCATAACTTCTCAATTTTTTGAATCCGCCCAGTCTACCAATTTTAAGAGAAGCTTATAGAATTAAAAACAGCGTTTGAGAGAAATAGGGGGCGATAATCATTAACGCGATGATCGAAAAAAGGCGGGCGGTTTTTTCAAGCCAGCATGTTAACTTTTCCTCCAGGCCTGCTTACCGGCATATCCTCTCTGGCGCTGGCGGCCAGGGCGGCTTTTTGTGGATCGCCCGATTCGATTTTTCCTGTATTTACAGGAGCTCCTCTGGGCCTCATGGGCACATCTGGATGCTTTCCGCTTAAATCGAGGATATTTATGGCCGACATTTCTTTCTGTCTGTTTATTGAAGTTATTCTAAATCCTTAATCGGCGCGAACGCAATAAAGTTTAGAGGTTCCCTTTAGTCTTATCGGCCCGGTTGCTCGTATGGCACGAGGACAGAGGGGCCTTCAAACCGCACGGCCACTTTTTCAAACCGCTCCTTAAACTGGGCGGGAGAAAGGTTTGTCTGCTCAGCCAGGCGCTCGATAAATTTTTCGTCGGCGAAATCCGATTTTTTGAGGCGTATCATATATTCGAGCGCCATTTCATACGCTTCGGAGTTGATATCGACCATTCGAACCTTCGTCCTGCCTGTTCCCGGATCCATGATGGCGTAAAAAGGAATGGGAACGAACGCGCCGTCCTGTATCGAAACCATATCGCCCGACCCGCCCAGCAGGGCGTGCTTTGCGGCGGCGAACCCCAGCTCTTTTGTATATTCCATCTCGAAAGGAACCGGGTTTACGCATCGGAGCTCGTAGCCTATATCTTTATCGACTATCAAGGTCTTGATTCCAAGCCTGGCAAGCTCGTCGCGGGCTCTGGTTTTGACCACCTTGCCGAAATCTATTTCAGACAACCTTGGATGGCCATGCTCGTCATACTCCAGTTGCCCCATGCCGTTTAGCTCTTCTTCAGTCAGTTTCTCCGCCAGCCCCTCGCCCAGTATGGCCACTCCATAATTACGGCCTGCGGCCAGCCGCTTGATGACAGAGCCGATAAGAGTGTCGATAAGCCAGTTAAAATCTAGATGCGGGGCCTTGCACTCCTCCGGAATGATTGTGACGGTTGCGCCCGCCGGGCTTCCAATCCCCAGGGCCAGATGGCCGGCCTTCCTGCCCATGGCTATTATGAAATACCATCTGCCTGTGGTCTTGGCGTCGTTCATCACACTTTTAATTATGTCCACTCCAAAAGCCCTGGCCGAAGCGAAACCGAAAGTGCGGATGCCGTGCGGTAGGTTTATATCGTTGTCAATTGTCTTTGGAACATGGATCACCTGAATGCCCCCTTCCGCCGCCTTTGCTATTTTATGGGCGCTATAGCAGGTGTCGTCGCCGCCGATGGTTATGAGGCAGTTTATCCTCATTTTTTTCAAGGTGTTTACAACGTTGGCCATATCCTGCTCGTTTGTCGTGGGATTGGCCCTGGAGGTGCGAAGGATTGATCCTCCCTCAAAATGGATTACAGACACATCGTCGATCTGCAATTGGACAACCTGGGTTTCATCTCCCTTGATAAGGTTAGAAAACCCGTCGTATATCCCCACGACATCCGCGCCGTGGTTTCTAAGTTTTATGGTCGCCGCCCTGATGACGCCGTTGATTCCAGGCGCCGGGCCACCTCCCACCAAAATTCCAACTTTCAGATCAGACATTTTCTCGCATTACCCTTAAACACCACGCCGATAGTAGTAGTATATGCCCGTATCGCCAATCTTCCAACAACAAGCCAGCCTTTACATCAGGCTGGTTTAACGTCCATAATTAAAAATCAAACAACAAGGAGGCTCTATGAAACGCTTTACTATCGGCGCTCTTCTGCTTTCTACAGCGCTTGCCGCCGGGGCGTGTACAAAACAAGAGCCGGTCAAAGAGCTGAAAAAAAAGCCGGAGACAGTCCGCGAGAAGGCTCAGGCGGTAGGGAGAGTGAGCGATCGGATATTAACCAACAGCCTGGAGAAAAATCTGGTGGGAGCGGTCGACTCCGCCAAGGAGCATACAGCCGAGCTGGAAAAAGCGGCGGAGTGAACAATGTGTCGCGCCGGGGATGTTTGCGTTTTGGTCTTTTATTCTTGACATCCCAGACGCCGATAATTAACTTGTTTAATTCCGTTTATGTAAATGTAGTAAAGCGGGCCGTTAGCTCAGCCGGTAGAGCATCTGCCTTTTAAGCAGAGGGTCGTTGGTTCAAGTCCAACACGGCTCACCATTTTTATATAAGGGAAGTTCTAATAATTGGTTTCGTGGCGAAAACGGATGAGTTGGTTTCTTGCAAGGAGGCGGGAGGAAATTCCCGCAAGCGTATGGAAACATACGTTGAGGACAATTTACGCCCGCTAACAACGTAAGAGGGCAAGTCATACGTTTACAGCAGAAATCGAATTTTTAGAGGTTCCCATAAGTTCGGGTCTAGTCCCCATCGTCTAGTGGCCCAGGACACCGCCCTTTCACGGCGGCAACGCGGGTTCGACTCCCGCTGGGGACGCCATATTTTTTAGCCGGGGTAGCTCAGTCGGTAGAGCAGAGGACTGAAAATCCTCGTGTCGGCGGTTCGATTCCGTCCCCCGGCACCACTTTTCAATAAGTTACGTCTATAAGCCCTACCCTCCCTTTTCCTCCCATGGTACACTGGCGGGTAAAATCACCGATATGGGGGGGCATATGGGAAATGGCAGTTCAATACTTTCTTCGAGAATGTCTTTGTCTTCGTTAAAGATTTCAATTATGACCTCTCTATCAACCACTACAGGTCACTTAACGCAGGACAAAATGGGGTAGTGTCGCATGTCAACTTCAACAACTGTGAAATGGAATGATGATGAATGGGAGTGGCAATTAAGAAACAGCGTTAACTCGCTTGAGCGGTTGCGCGAGTTCGCGAACCTCACCCCGCAGGAAGAAGAAGCTATAAACTCCACGAAGGGAACGTGGGGAGCCACGCCATACTATGCATCGCTCATGGACAGGGACGACCCATCGTGCCCTGTGCGCAGGCAACTTGTTCCCACAATGGCGGAGCAACTAAACCAGCACGGGATAGAAAACTACCTCATCCACAAGGAAAACCGCGCCACCGATGAAAAGAGGCCCGACAGCATCGCAAGGCAATATCACGACCGTATAGCGTTTACGGTCACGCAGGTTTGCACAGTTTACTGCCGCTTCTGCTTTCGCCGCGAGATGGTGCTGGACGACAAGACACAATTGCACATGGATGTGGACGAAGGCCTGCGATGGATACGCGAGCATAAGGAAATACGCGATGTACTGGTAACAGGCGGGGACCCGTTCCACCTATCGGACGAAAAAATAGAGTACATAGCAAGAAAAGTGCAGGAGATACCGCACGTAGGGATAATGCGTTTTGGCTCCCGTTCAGTAATCGCGCTTCCTCACCGGATCACACCAGGGCTGAAAAAAGCGCTCTCCGGAAATCAGCGGGCGCCAATTTTTGTAAACACGCATTGTAACCATCCTAAGGAGCTTACCGAGCACACAAAAAAGGCCGTTTATGAACTGCTTTCGTGCGGAGTGAATGTGGGTAACCAGGCGGTGCTACTCAAAGGAATAAACGACGACATAGAAACGTTCCAGCAGTTACATATAAAACTGCTACAAACACGAATACGCCCCTACTATCTTTTCTACTGCGAGCCTGTGCCGGGGAGCGACCATTTCCGCACGGATCTGCTAAAAGGACGAGAGCTGATAGAAAAAGGTTTGCGAGGAGTGACTACTGGCATGGCGCAACCGCATTACGTCATCGCCACAGCAATCGGCAAGATAAACCTGATGGACGAGAAGAGCATCGTCTCTATAGATGAAAAGGAATACGTGCTACGCAACTACAAAGGCGAGACGACGAGTATACCGGCTGTCGGCGCGTAACTGTTCCCCGTCAGCTACATAGGCGGCCTTTTCTTTGTTAGGCAGAGCTCAACCAAGCCACCTATGCTCGCTGTCCCGACGCACATCACCGTGTCCGCTCCAGCCCAGTATATCTTAACGGAGCCATCGTCTTCCGGCACAGCGCCGCAAGAGAACACCACGTTGTGCACATAGCCGGTGATTTCCCACTCGGCTTCCGGTTGAAGTATCCATTCATCCGCCACTCCCAGAACCTTCGAAGGGTCTTTAAGGTCATGCAGCGCCACACCTAGCCGATAGACGGAGCCGTCCATTGTCTGGAATACGCCGTGGTAGATGCTTAGCCACCCTTCGTTGGTCTTGATCGGTGTTGCTCCGGGCCCAATTTTCATTTCATCCCAGTGATATTTCACCGGTTTCATCACAACCCTGGAATCACCCCAGTGAATCAGGTCCGTTGAGTAGGATATCCAAATGGACCAGGGGCTGATCTCTGAATGGGGGCGGTCCAGCCTTGCATACCGTCCATTGAATTTTTCTGGAAAGATCACAACGTTGCGCAAGTCCGCCTGGGTAATGAGCGCCACTCTTTCAATAGATTTAAAGTCGCGCGTCCTGATAAGCCCGATGCGTACGCCATGTCTTGAATAGGCGCTGTAAGTTATCAGGTAGTCGCCATCGATGAGGCAGATTCGCGGATCTTCCACGCCATACTCCTCATACTCGCCGAAGTCGCCGTCGGCGGCAGGCGTTATGAACGGCTCCGGGCCGACAGTGAAGTTGTAACCATCAACGCTTTTAGCAATACCGATTATCGAACGGCCCGAGCGAAGATGGGAACGGAACAGCATCACGTAACGGTTGTCGAATTTCGTTACTCCGGCGTTGTGAACCGTCTCCACCGGGTAGGGCACATCTTTTTTGGTTAATATGGGATTGCCTTGATATCGCCTGACAGTCATGTTTCGCTCCCTTTAGAAGTTCTAAGGCGCCCGGCCATAATCATCCTCAAGCCGGATTATGTCGTCCTCGCCAAAGTAATCTCCCATCTGCGCTTCTATAAAAACCAGAGGAGCGGAGCCGGGATTCATGATCCTGTGGGCGGCGCCTTGCGGTATGTCCACCGATTGCCCGGCTGTTAGAAATATCTCCTTATCGTCCAGTGTCATTATCGCCTCGCCGCTGATAACTACCCAGTGTTCGGCGCGGCGTTTATGCTTCTGAAGGCTCAGCCGCTTGCCAGGCTCCACCACGATCCTTTTCACCTTATGATCCTCTCGTTCACTCAGGTTCTCATAGTGTCCCCATGGGCGGTAGTTTTCCCGGCTGTCCAATATCTTTTGGTAAACATCAAGGTATTGTCTTACCATCCGCCCAGCGGTAAAACGCTCCTCCACGGAGTTGCGGCATGCGCGCCGGTCAATAGAGCCGATCTTTTCGACTGCGTTCACGGCGCCCTCTATATCATCGACAAGGAAACCGTTCACCCCCTCTTTGATAATTTCCGGGATAGAGCCTCTTTCATTTGCGATCACCGGCGTCCCGCAGGCCATGGCCTCCACCATGCTAAGGCCGAAAGGCTCGTCGAAGTTTATCAGGTGAAGCAGGGCCGTTGCGCCGCCAAGAATCTCCGCCCGCCTGTCCGGCCCGACCGAGCCGAGGTATTCGACCCTGTCGCCATCTATGTGTGGCTTAATGCGTGTCTCATAATACTCCTCATCCTGGATGATCCCTGCGATTTTGAGTCTCATGCCGGCATTTTTGGCTACTTCTATAGCCTCAGATACTCCCTTGTCAGGATGAATTCTTCCAAAGAAAAGAAGATAATCTCCCGGCCCTTCGTGGAACGGAAATTCCTCAAGACGTATGCCGTGATGGATCGTCGCTATGTAATCAAGCTCCGGGCTTTTGTCCGCCTCGCTTATGGAGACGTAGTGAACTCGACCGTTATATTTTTTGTATACCGGCATGATCGAAGAGGACGAAAACCCGTGGATCGTGCTCACCACCGGTGTCTGTGTCAGGCCGGTGTACGTCAGCGGAAGGAAATCGAACTGGTTGTGTATCAGGTCAAACTCATCAGCTCTTTCGAAAACCTCCGAGATGTGCAGACACTCCCATACCTTCGGATCAATTTGCCGGTCTTCGGAATATGGCCTTGGGCAAATCGACGCAAGCCTGGCCCTGGTGACAGAATCGCCGGTGGCGAACAAAGTAACGTCAACGCCAGCCTCGACAAGCCCCTCGGTCAACAGGCTCACCACGGCCTCCCACGGCCCGTAATGCCGTGGCGGAGTGCGCCACGATATGGGGCTTAATATCGCTATTCGCATGAACCAACCTTCCTAATCTAACAATCGCTTCGATTATACGCGCAAAGCCGTCATCCACCAATTAATGAAACCGTTCTTACTTATGTCGCAGGGCGACTATTTTATGAATGAGTGAAAACAGCTTTTATGCAATGATACGTAAAACTGATAGAAGGCGATAATGGACGTTAATATTCAGAAGCCAAACATCGTTGCGAGAAAACGGTCCGGCGTGATTAGGGCGGAGAAATCCCGCGTGATCACAAGGTCATACATCCCCGGCCCGGATAACCGTATAAAATCGGTTATCAACAGGGCGCTGGGGCTGAGTGACCAAGAGGTCCAGACGCTTCTGGACCAGGTGATGCTGGAGTTTTCCGACCGGCACAGGCATTTTAAAAAATCCCTTGAGAGCAACTACCGTAAAATCGAACATTGTGTCCCGGATAATGAAAATATCACGCAGGAGAAACGCTTATTGCTTGGCGCTTATTTTACAAGTGAGTATTCTGTGGAAGCGGCGGCGCTTTTCAACCCTTCGATAGTGGAGCACCCTGACCAGACCAAAGCGCCGGAGGGCGGCACACGTTTCATCATGAGTTTTCGCGCCACAGGCGAGGGCCATATTTCGTCCATAGAGTTCCGTAGCGGGTTGATAGATAAGGATAACGGCGTATTCTTCGATCCGATAAGCGACTACATCGAAACACCGGAGTTGAGCATTAACCGGACATACAATAAACATCTTTTCAATCTGAAGCTCAATGAAATGGGAGCGTGTAACGATGTGACGGCGAGCCTGTTCAACAAACTCGGTGACGAGTTTATATTCGAGACATTGGAAGAGAAAATAGCGGAGCTGGATTGGGAGCCGCATTTGGACTCAGCCCGCCGAAAGGACGCCGCCGATATGGCGATGTGGCTGGCGAGGTCCAACTACATAGTAAAGTTCCATCCGGATTATAGAATCTCCGAGAGAGTGATATTCCCGGTTTCTGAAAACGAAAGCAAGGGAATAGAAGACGCCCGTTTCGTGCGCTTTACGGACGACGACGGAAGCGTTGTCTACTATGCCACATACACGGCGTACAATGGCTTCATAATTATGCCGCAGTTGATAGAGACGAAAGATTTCGAGACGTTCAGGATTATCACGCTCAATGGCAAGGCTGTCCAGAACAAGGGGATGGCGCTATTCCCCAGGAAAATAGATGGGAAATACGCAATGCTGTCGAGGCAGGATGGGGAGAATAACCACATCATGTTTTCAGACAACATACACTTCTGGCAGGAGTCCAAAATCTTGCGTACTCCAACGCGGCCCTGGGAGTTCGTCCAGATAGGAAACTGCGGCTCACCAATCGAAACCCCGGAAGGCTGGCTACTGCTGACCCACGGAGTCGGGCCCATGAGAAAGTACTGCGTAGGCATTGATCTTCCCGATTTGCACGACCCTTCAAAG
>DRJW01000360.1 GCA_011052055.1 Nitrospirota bacterium | reverse complement strand
GAATCTGGGTCACCACCCATTCACCTATCTTGAGTGTTTTTCTTCCTACGAAATTAGTTGTGAAAAGCCCGATAAAAAAGACTATCGCCAGCGTCGCTATCACACCGAGTCCCGGAACCTGGAAAGTCTGGACAATAGGAACGCCCAACTCAATTAACAATCTGGTTATAAGCGGCCCCAGCAGGTTATCCAGCGTTTCGAAGGCGAACTTGAAAACAACTATCGTGATTACCAGCGGAAGGCTGACCAGGAGTCCGGCAAGGAATATACGCCGTATCTTATGGAAAACAGTTCTCATTTAACCTGAACCGGACGACATTGTTAAAGAGAGATCACCAGGCCTTCCCTGGCCAGGCGCACCGGCACAGAGCCGCTGGTCGGGTTCCAGGAGCGGTCCTGGAGATTGCTTAGAATCTTTTGGAGAGCAGTGTCAGTCCGGTCAGGATCGTGATGAAAAAGAACCAGCTCGCCAACACCGGCTTCCTTGCTGAGCTGATGAGAGGCGTCAACTGATGAGTGTCCCCATCCTAATCTGCTTTTATACTCTTCAGGCGTATACTGGGCGTCTATACAGGCGACATCCACGCCATCGAGAAAGTCTATCAGGGCGTCGGTTTGCTCCTGGGCCACGAGGCGTCCTTCTTCTACATCCCCCTGCGAGCTGTCGGTGAAAAGGTTGCGGTATGGCTCGTGGTCTGTCACGTACGCAAACGATTTGCCGTCGCGCGATATGATATACGCGAGACATACAACAGGATGGTTTACATACTTCGTGCGAACCGTGAAAGAATTCCCGATGGCCATTTCTGTCTCGCCAATATCGTGGAATGAAATATTGGCCGCCAGCTCCTGCACCCTGACCGGGAAGTAGGTGTATTCCATCTGTTGGCTCAGTATCTGCTCCAAATTTTTTAAATAGTGCACCGGTCCGTACATTTTTATTGTGTATTTAGGGTTGAAAAGGGGCGCAAAAAATGGGAGACCCTGAATATGATCCCAGTGGGTATGGGAAAAAAATATATGAATTTCATTTATGGATTCGTCTTTTATGACGTTGATCCCCAGCTTCCTTATCCCTGTTCCAGCGTCGAGGACAATTAGAGGCTCGTCTTCAGCGCGGATGGCCACGCATGGCGTGTTGCCGCCGAACTGGGAAGTGTCCGGCCCTGGAGCGGGAATCGATCCACGCACACCCAGGAACTCAATTTTCATCTCAGTCTTCAGCTACCTTAAGAAATACTTTCGCAGTCTCAATCGTACTATCAATATCCACGAAGCATTCTGTTGTTTCTTCGACGCTCAACCTGAAATCCGACCAGATTTCATCAGCAATGGTATCAGTATTCGAGCCTTGATGAATACTAATTTTTCGCTCGTTACAAAAATGGTTGGATATATGAATTACCTGCCGCAACAGCAGGCCTTCTTCCGGGCCGCTATACGGGTCGTGGTGCCCGCTTATGGCCCTTACAAGAGATTCCGGAAGTTTCCAGTGCTCGGCCATGACCCCTCCCAACTCGTCATGCGACATGCCAAATCTTTCTTTTTCAAGTTCGCGAATATCTTTATCCGGCTCAAAATCGGGATTATATATCTCCTCGCTTTCGGCGGTGAATGCGTTTACGAATAGCGTGATGCCGATGTCGTGCAAAAGCCCCGCGATAAAATATTCCTCAAGATCGAGCGTTTTGACTCCCGCTTTTTTAGCGATGGCTTTCGACGTGACGGCGCAGGCCAGGCTATGCTCCCAGAACTGGTCGCCCGTAAACCATTTAAAATTGTTATCCATTTTTAGCGTGCCGGTAACGCTGAGGGACAGAGCGATGTTTTTTACAGTATTGAACCCCAGCATAATCGCCGCCCTTTGAAGCGAGACAATGGGATGGGCGAGGCCGAAATAGGCCGAGTTTATAAGCTTGAGCAGTTTGGCGGTTAAAACAGGATCCATGGAAATGGTTTTTACCAGATCGGCTGGTGTAGAGTTCGGGTCGTTTGCCAGCGCCACGATTTTGGTGACTGTTTGTGAAAAACCGGGCATTTTTTCAACAAGGTCAATAAGCCTGTCTGTGTCCGTATCCACCATAATGCCCGGATTTTATTATTAAAGCTTATTATTGTAGCATAGTGACACTTGGTGAAAGCTAAACAGAGGCGCGTTTATATTCGCAGATTGGAGATAATGGGAACCTCTAATAATCCATTTCTGATACAATCGGCTGTAAGAGTCGCCATGCTTCGTTAACGAGTCAAATTCGTTGACGAGTCAAAATCGTCCTCAGAGTAGTTACTACTACGCTTGTGGCTATTTTGTCTCGCAGTCTCGCCTGACGGCTTTTCGCTCGATTTCACTACAAAGCGCTTTTTGGAGGTTCCCTTGAGATGATACGTCATATAGTTTTATTCAAATTAAAGCCAAAGGTAACAAAAGAAGAGATGGAAGGGCTGATAAGAGAGCTAAACGGTTTGAAAGATAGTATCGAACAAGTAAGGGCTATTGATGTGGAAGTGGATGTGGGCCGTACGCCTAATTCGTGCGACCTGGTATTAGACGCGCTGTTCGATAACATGGAGGATGTGAAAACATATTCAACGCACCCGGCTCATATCAAAATCCTTGGCACAGCCGACAGGCTGTGCGAATCGAGGATGAAGATCGATTATCAGATCAAAAACGTGGGTCTGTGAGTGGCCTTATAATAGCCCATTTCTATTCAGCTTATTTTTTTACCGGAAACGAAAAACATGACGCCTAAACAGGTGGTTCTCGAAACGCTCAAAGGCGCCCGTCCCGGCCGGTGTCCCGTTGCGTTAATGGCGGGCGGCGCGTGGAGCGCCCGTCATATCGGCTCCACGCTAAAAGACGCCGCTAAAACCCCGGAGACAATGTCTGCGATGTTAAGCGGCGTCGCAGACACAATAAAAAGCGATATTGTTTACGTAGGCTCTGGATATACCAGCATCCACGCCGCCTCCGTTTGCGGCATAGAGCCTGTATGGAGAGATGTTGGCGCTCTGGACATAAGTGATCGTGTAATAAAATCCGGTGATGATTTCGCAAAACTCGACCCGTCCATGGTTGACCGCCACCCGTTAACTAATATTATAAAAGAAGCGTACAAACTGACACGCGCCAGGATAGGCGATGAGTATCTCGTCACAATAACCGCGTGGGGGCCTTTCACCAACGGCGCGCGGATGATAGGCGAGGAGACGCTTATAAAAGGGATATACAAAAACCCAAACTACATCGAAGGCGTCATCGATTTCGCCACCGACATGCTGATTCACCTGTTTGAGCCGTTGGTTGATAGAGGCGGTGTGGAGATGATTCTGCTTGGCGACCCGACCGCTTCGGGGGATCTGATCTCCAGCAAACAGTTCGAGCGTTTCGCCCTCCCCTATCTTCAGAGGTTCACCCGGTGGGCCAGGTCGAAAAATGTTATGACCATGATTCATATCTGCGGCGACACCACTGATCGGCTTGATTTGTTTCCCCAAACCGGAGCCGAATGTATTAGTCTTGACCATAAGGTGAACATGAGAAAAGCGAAAGAGGCGCTAAAAGGCGCGATCTGTTTCGCGGGAAACCTCAATCCTGTCGAAGCGCTGATGAACGGCAGTATCGAAGACGTGGAGCGCGAAAGCAGGCGCCTGCTTGAGACGATGGGAGATGACGGCGGTTTTATTCTTATGCCGGGGTGCGACATCCCCCCGTCCGTCCCTCTTGATAATATAAAAAAAATGATGGAAGTTGGACATGCGTGGAAATATTAACGGAATAAGCGCCTTTAGGCGTTAATCGGGAGAGCCATAATGGAAAAAGAAATCATCGCCACCTTCAGGGCGGCCACCGCAAAACCTGATTATCTGACCATGGAGCATCTGAGCGCAGGCTTCGGTGGCTGGGGCGCGTTTAATATGGGCGTATGGGCTGCGGCGAACGTTATCGCAAAGGAGATCAAAAAGGGCAGATACCTGAAGCTTGAAGTCAACAACGACCCTTTCACCGACGTGGATGAGATCGCCAAGAAATCGGTGGACAAGCTGATGGCGTGCGGGGCCGATCCGGCCAACGCGGCGCTGGCCACGGCGACCCTGCTCTATTTCGCCGGAGTCAACGCGCAATGCGGCATGCCCTGCCCTAACCGCAAACTTGGGGCTGTGGCCAGGATGGCCGCCGGGATTCCCTCCGGCCGCGTCTCATCCATCCCGACGGAAAAACAGAATAACAAAATTTCAGGCTTCGCCGCTACGCTTGCCATCTACAAAGCCCTGGATGAAGAGAATCTGGCGCCTTTCGACTCCGATTATCTGCCATTAGGCGCGGGCGGCCCTATCACAGGCCATTCCGCCGTCGGTGAAGATCATCTTTTCCCGAAGCTGGGCAAGAAGCTGGCTACTATCGGCGCCAAAGCGATGATGAAAGCCTATTCCTCCGCCGGCATGAAACCGAACCTGTGGCTTTCCGCTCTTTTTGGCGCGTCGGCGGCTCTTGAAATCATCCATCCAGACGCCTATGTGGGAGAAGAATTCGGCGAGTTTCTTTCCGTTCGCACGCCGGAGACCACGGCCCAGGCCGCAGTTGAAGAGGTGGGTCTTCCTGAAAAATTGCATCTTCGAGGAACCGGACAGGAGCTGGATACGGCTAGTCTTATAGGAGACCTGGCCATTATTCTAAAAGATGTAGGCACTCCTACGGTTGTGGGAATGATTATGTTTTGTGAAATCTGCTCCGTCATCGCCGAGGGCGCGGCTGTGGGAGTAGGGCGGGCCGGAGGGCCTGTTATCGTCCCGCTCCACCACTGGGTGACGGCCCCGGTTCTTGCTTTAAACCAGATGGGCCAGGGCAAAAACGACGAAGAAATTAAAAAGACCATAAGGGTCTATATCGATCAATATTTCCAGAAAGAATCCGCCGCAGTGGCGAACAACTTGCTGGCGCGAAAAGCGGAGCAGGCCGAAACAGGCCCGCTGACAGACATCATTCTTTGCGCCACGGAGCCGGTGATGAGCAAAGCCATCTTCGAGCGCGCAAAGACGGCGTACGACAAACTGAAAAGCGGTATGTCGGTTTCCGATCTGGTCAAAGAGACCCAGACCTGTTTTATAGATTCCAACGCCAAATCTGTCGCCGTTATGATGAGCAAGAAACTGGGGAAAAAGATCGACTATATAAAGTTTCCCAGGGTAGAGCCCGGGTCGGGACGGCGCAAAAACGAGTTCGCCCATCGGCATTTCGCTTTCGACGCGCGCATAGATATT
>DRJW01000359.1 GCA_011052055.1 Nitrospirota bacterium | reverse complement strand
CGCTACAATGTAGTTACTACTACGCTTGCGGCTATTTTGTCTCGCAGTCTCGCCTGACGACTTTTCGCTCGATTTCGCTACGAAAGCGCTTTTTAAAGGTTCCCTATGATTCGACAAGAAGATTTTTTTGCTTTCTCGATAATTTTTTAATTGCCGATTCTTTTTTAAAAGCGTCCGATCTCGATTTTGCGGGAGTTGACCAGACGAGTTCAACGGGCCTCCGGGATTTAGTGTATTTGGCGCCATTGCCCGAATTATGCTCCTCGACGCGCCTTTTTATATCCGTAGTAGAGCCGCAATACAAAGTCGTGTCCTGGCATCTGACTAAATATACGCGCCAGCCGGAATTTTCGCTCATTCGGCGCTCATAGCTTTTGTCACATCCCCGCGAAACAGGCGGTCATTTTGTCCCGGCGATTCTTTTTGACCCACAGATACTTTTGCCGGAAAAGGCGGTCGCTAAGATAAAATTTGCCCCTGGCGCTACGTTTAAGAAATTTTCTGAACTGGCCCGGCCCACCGTTATACATTGCGTAAACCGCGCGGGCGAGCGTGTCGGCGCTCAACGGTTTGCTTTTATTCATTTTTCTTAACGCATAGCGGCGAAGATAGATATCAGCGATTTCGGCCCCGGCCATGGCATTGTATCGAATATTCCATCGCAGGCTTTTAGGGTTATAGATCCCTCTCCATACCCTCTCGTTAATCTGCATGATCCCGACAGAGGTGTTGTTGTAAGATCGAAGATAGGTCACTTTGCCCCTCGACTTTTTAAACTGCCTGAAACAGCTTTCCTGCCACGCTGTAGCCGGAACGATAAAGCGGTAAAGCTGATGATATTTTTTCGGAATAGAGCTTTTTTTCAAATTGGCGGCGGCGGACTCGTCTATTAATCTTCTTGCTCTTTGAAGATATGAAGTCAGATTTTTCTTTGTGGCGACCCACTTTAAAATCATTTCAATCTTGCTCTTATTTTGTGAAGTATCCGCCCAGGCCATACCTGTTGCTAAAAAGTCGATCAATTGCGGCATGTAGCCTGTCTTGTCAACGCCCACACTTTCCAAATCAAGCTCATCCTCGTCGAAAGAGGGCCCCCCCTCGTCAAGCGGCTCGCCCAATCCGAGGCTTTTTCTAAGTTTTGTGTCCACATTCCCGGAGTACGTAAGAGGCGCCGGTCGGTCATCGGCAAGAAGGCGCGCAAGCCTCAGCAATCCGTTCCGGCTGATTTCGACTCCGAAAGCAAACCCGATTTTATCAAGGGTGACAAGAGCGTCCGAGGACGTAAAAAAAGCAAGGTATCCGAGGGCCGACTTTGCGTGTCCGTGATCCAGACGCTTTCTAAAAACTGGCTCCAGGGCTGTCCACGAATCGGTGAACTGATCCCGGACAAAATCTGGCCCCAACGTGTGCTCCGCCAGTCCGGTGATAAAGCGGCTCCTCATATCGAGCAAAGTGTCGAGAAGTATCTGCTGATCTTCCGGGGGCAGACTCCCATCCGGCAATGACGTAAGAAGGTAGGCGAGAAAAGAGTCCCAGGCCTCCCATGAGCCGGTAAACCGCTCCCGCTCATCATCGCCAAGTTTTTTTTCATCTTCTCTCTTATCCGCCGATTCATCAGTTTCGGCCAGGATTTCCATCCGAACCGCATCTTTCGTCATACGAATCTTTCCCGGTCGAAAACTTTTCACCAGCTTCTTGAGTGGAGCGCTCGCCTGCGGGCCGAAGAATGGAGCGATAGTTTTTTTCATTTTCGTAACAGGCGGCGCCAGGTTTATTTCGATCTGATCCAGGTAGGCATGAACATAAGTTTTTATCAGCGAGTAGATTATCCCGGTCAGGCGCGCCGGGCTTCCCTCTGAATTGTAAAGACGCGAGTCGGAGGCGCGAAACCTTAGAACCCAGTCATCGTCGAACCTGACCTCCTGAACCACCTCGATGTAGCCTTCCCATTCCACCGGCGCCACACATTTATTGAACAAGTAAGCCCCGGCGCGCGCCTTAACCCTGGTTTTCAGGCGGACAAACCGGCCCTCATCAGCCGCTTGCGGCTCGGACAACGTAATTTTCTGACAGCCATTGTTTTCATCGAGCGCTACCGCCGTCTCGCCCGGATCTGTGAACACACTGTTTTTGATGATTAATCCGAGAAGCGGATAGTCTATGGTTATGGGAAGGGAGACAGTTTTGGCGAAAGCGTGGCCCGAAAACAGTAAAACCGCGATGACACTTAAGGCAATGGCTCTCATCGGTGACAATGCTTGAAATTCACAAAAAACGCCGCCTTTAATCAGGATGAGTTATTGTATGCTTTCGCTGGATAAAAAGGGCGGTTATAAGGCCCGGAACAAATCCAGATTGCCCAGAGCGCCGGAAGCTTCGGCCATATTTCACCCATCCGATTGATGCGCGCATGTAAATGATCGTGGCGCGCGGGCGGTTACGCCAGATCAGGCGGGGCCTAAACCAGGCCCATCCTGTTTAGAACGGACTGAAGCTTCTCTTTGTTTATCTGCGACATAGCGCAAAGAGGCAGGCGGAACTCCGCTTTGATACGCCCCATCGCTGAAAGGGCGGTTTTGACCGGGATAGGATTCGTCTCGTAAAACATGGCGTTGGACAGTTCCCTGGTTTTAAAATGCAGACGGCGGGCCTCGGCCATATCGCCCGATTCGGCGGCGGACACCAGCGCCGCTATTAGATTCGGAGCGACGTTCGCCGTCACCGAAATCACTCCCTTAGCTCCAAGCGCCATCATCGGATAGGTAAGAGCGTCGTCTCCAGACAAAATTGTAAAATCGGGCCCGCACATGGCCATAGTGTCGGCGGTTTTGGCAAGATCGCCGCCAGCTTCTTTTAGCCCCGCTATATTCGGATGCTCAGACAGCCTGGCCATCGTCGTGGGTGAAACCTCCGAAGCCGTCCTGCCCGGTACGTTATAAATAAACTGGGGAATATCAACCGCGTCGGCGACGGCCCAATAGTGCTGATATATCCCCTCCTGGGTCGGCTTGTTGTAATAAGGGCTCAACAAAAGCGCCGCGTCCGCTCCGGCTTTTGCCGCAATTTTCGTAAGCTCGATAGCCTCGGCGGTGGAATTGGAGCCGGAGCCTGCGATAACGCTCACACGTTTCGCCACCACTTCCACGCACAGGTTTATCACTCTTGCGTGCTCGTCGTGTGTCAATGTCGCCGATTCACCGGTAGAGCCGCACGGCACAATCCCGCTGGAGCCCTCTTCGATTTGCCAGTTAATCAGATCGGCGAGCGACTTCTCGTCAACTTGACCATCTTTATACGGTGTGACAATCGCCACTATCGAGCCTTTAAAAAACATTTTCAACTCCAAAGCTAATATTCCTCCGCGCTTTTAATTTACGCGCGTTTATCATTTTCTCGACAATGATAGTCCTATTTCAAGTCTTGCGCCTAGATATTTACGACGCCGCTATAAACTTCCTCAGCCGGGCCTGTCATCAAAACGCGGTTCGATTTTGTCCATTCTATCTTCAGTGTCCCGCCGGGAAGATGGGCGGATACTTTGCGGCCTGTCTTTTTATTTAAAACAGAAGCCACTAAGGCGGCGCAGGCTCCGGTTCCGCACGCCAGCGTGGCGCCGGAGCCTCGCTCGAACACACGGACTTTAATGTTATTTCGGTTTAACGCTTCGACAAACTCAACATTCGTCCGGTTCGGGAAGGCTTTATGGCGCTCAAGAGCAGGCCCGCTTCCGGCCAGATCGATCTTATCCACGTCGCTGGTGAATATGACGCAGTGAGGGTTGCCCATAGACACAGCCGTTACCCTGTACGTTTTTCCGCCTGCCTTCAAGGGACGGTTTACCATCGGCCCCTTAAACGCGGCTGTTGTGACCACGCCCTCAAGCCCCGGCTCTCCCATATCCACCTCAATCATTCCGCCTCCCACGATGCGTGGACGGATGATCCCCGCAAGGGTCTCGACATCCAGCGCTTTATTTTTTCTTATCTTCCGCTCCTTACGATCCCACAGGTATTTGGCGAAACAGCGTATGCCGTTGCCGCACATCTCCACTTCGGATCCGTCGGCGTTGTAAATCGTCATCCGGTAATCGGCTTTTTTTGATGGCGCGATGACTATCATCTGGTCGCATCCGATCCCAAACCTCCGGTCGCAGATGAGAGCCGCTTTTTTGGCCAGGCCAGGCGCCTTTTTTCTTCTCAGGTCGATCATCACGAAATCGTTGCCAAGTCCGTGCATTTTTGTAAATTTTATTTCAGGCATAACTGATTCTATCTAATGTAAGAGCTTTTTTATTTCAGGTAAGACGGTATCCTCTCGCCTTTTACCAGATCGTCATAATTTTCCCGGTCGCGGATGACATCGTAACTGTCGTCTTTGACCAGAACTTCAGGAACCCTGGGGCGCGAGTTATAGTTCGACGACATTGTAAACCCGTAAGCCCCGGCGCTCATCACCGCCATAAGGTCGCCCGGCTTAAACTCCGGCAATACCCGGTCTCTGGCCAGAAAATCGCCCGACTCGCAGATCGGCCCCACCACATCGGAAGAGATTTTCCTCCGCAGGCCGACGCTTTCCTCCACAGGGGCGACATGCTGGTAAGAATCGTAAAGGCTGGGTCGAACCAGATCGTTCATACCCGCGTCCACAATAAAAAATATTTTCTCTTCATTCTCTTTTGTGTAGAGCACACGAGTGACCAGCGCGCCTGCGTTTCCGGCGATGACCCGGCCCGGCTCGAAAATTATATGAAGCCCCGTCTTCTCAAGCATAGGGATTATGTTGTCGGCAAGCTCTTTTGGATGCGGAGGGGCCTCATCTTTATAAGGGATGCCCAGCCCGCCGCCGATGTCTATGTAACGGATGCCGATCCCTTCTTCCTCAAGGTTTTTTACCACGTCCAGAGTTTTTTCAAGCGCGTCAACAAAGGGCGAAACCAGTGTTATCTGCGAGCCGATATGCTTGTGCACTCCGACTACCTCTATATTCTCCATGCTTACAGCGTGCCTGTACTCGTCCATCGCAGAGTCATAGCTTATGCCGAACTTGCTGGTTTTCAGGCCGGTTGAAATGTAGGGATGGGTTTTCGGATCCACGGCGGGGTTGATCCGGAGCGCGATAGGCGCCTTAACGCCCATCTTCGCCGCCACAGTGTCTATGGCCAGAAGCTCCTGGGACGACTCCACATTAAACATAAGTATCCCCACGTCGAGCGCCTGCCTTATCTCCTCTTTCGTCTTGCCCACACCGGCGTAAACGATTTTATCCGCCGGGACTCCCGCTTTGAGCGCCCTGAAAAGCTCCCCGCCGGAGACGACATCGGCGCCTCCTCCTTCCTTTGCGAACAAGCGGAGCACCGCAAGGTTGGAGTTTGCTTTCACGGCGAAACAGATCGTATGCGGTACTTTCTCGAACGCCTTGTCGAACACGGTAAAATGACGGTGAAGGGTGGCGTGGCTGTAGCAGTAAAACGGCGTGCCCACTTCTTCCGCAATCTTGGATAACGGCACATCCTCGCAATGGAACTGACCGTTTTTATATTCGAAATGATGCATTCAAAACCTTCTGCCTCTATGGCCGGTTAATATTTCATATCGATGAGCTTTCCAAGCTGAATATGATGATCGATAACCGTCCGGGTTGTCAACACATAGAGATGATGATTCTGAGGATGGGTAGTCCTGAAAAAAAAGTAAAAATAAACACCACCCCCCTGTCATTGCGAGCCCCGCAAGGGGCGCGGCAATCTCACAAAGCCGATGCGAGATTGCTTCGTCGGCTTTGCCTCCTCGCAATGACATTCTAAAACTCCTTTTCCTTAACTGGAATCAAGAGTTTGCCTTCATGAAATATACTTGCAAATCATAACCTCGCAGAATAATTACGTTAGTTTTGCTGAATACTAAGCAGTCTTTTTTCAAGAGCCTCAGTAATATATTTTGGAAGTGTCAATGTATGGCTAACTATACCGATTTGAGCTACTCCAATTTGGGCTAAATTTACGTATTTCACAAATTCATCCGTTGTTGGCTTCATTGCTAATGGCAAATCACCAAATTGTTTCCTTTGAGCAGAAATCAGGCCAAGTTTTGGTGTTACTGGTAAAACAAAAGGTAAATCAATTTTTTTGTCTCCAAGATTTAAAGAAATATTCAATTGCACACAAGGATTATCAGAAAGTATAAAAAATGAATTATCAGGAGCTTCTATCAATCGCATAGAATGGTTTTCAAAATGCTTTAAGTAAACATCTTCATTATAATTCGATTCAACATCGTTTAATCCATGAAACCCATAATGATGTTCTGCGCTCGGTAATTCCTTTTTAATCGTTTCATAAATAGGGTTGTATTTGACTTTTAATATCGCGTATTTGCTTTTGTTAAAAATGAAATCTGCGAGAATTTTTGCCTTCATTAACTGAGGGGAACCTCTAAAAATCCATTTCTGCGACAAGCTTGCTGAAGAAATCAGGCGCCTTCATCGTAAAACTTAAGATCCGACCTGCCGCAAAGCCCCATTTCTTTCGCTGAGTCCAGAAAATGCTCCAAGCCTTTTATCTCTTCCTCGCCCAGATCGTAAATAATTCTCGATGCCAGGTATTTATATAGCCTTTCGGCTTCTTCCTGGCTGTCGGTCTCCTGTTTGGCTATGAGCGCAATGTTTTTCATACCTATTTCCTTGGCCTGCTTTAACGCGGCCAGGGCGGGATCGAATCTTTGTCCCTCTTTCAAGCAAAGTAGCGCGTGAACGAAGGGGAGCCCGAAGCTCTTAAACCATAGCTCGCCTAAATCTTGCGTCACATATTTTTCCCGGTCTATCCCGAATGCCATGTCCCCTATGACCAGGCCGGCGTCGGCGGCTCGGAGCATCAGCTCCGGCTTTTCGCTTCCTACAAATGTCGATAGCGCTTTGCCGTATACCTTTTTGAACAGAATTTTTAGCATGGCCGCAGAAGCCCGCGACTTCGGGTCGCAAGCAACCGACTGGATCTCCTCTATCGCAAGCTCCGAGAAAAGAAGCACCGTATCCACTTTGCCCAGCGACGCTATACAAAAAATGGGAGAGATCACCGCGTCTGCCATCCTCGCGTATTCGATGGAGGGGATGAGCGCGATGTCGAGATCGCCCGCGCTAAACCTGTCCGCCAGTTTCGAGGGGGTGTCTATGAGAAGATTGAACGGGGTTTCAACCAGACCGTGGCGCAAGGCATGTAGCAAGGGCCTGGAATTTAGAAAATCGTGGAGTCCTACTTTGGGGTGTTTTGGGGGGCGTTTTGACATCTTTACCGCGTCAGACGCTGACGATGTTGTAGACGGTATCGCGCTGAACCGGTGTCCGGCCCGCTTCCCT
>DRJW01000358.1 GCA_011052055.1 Nitrospirota bacterium | reverse complement strand
ACTGTAAAACCCTCTCCCTGCGCCTCATTCAGACATGTTGCCAGCCCTACCGCCTTATTATCACGCCTACGACAGCGGCTTATGAAGAAAAAATCAAAAAAGGTAATATAATCGAGCTTGAACAATGAGAAACCAGGGTTTTTATATCACTGTTTTACTGGCGCTTTACGATTAGATTTTTTATGAGACAGACTGTTTTCGAGATTCTTGAGGGGACTTCCCGGTATCAAAAAACATCGAACGCTCTTATAGCGTTCATAATGTCGATTGTTGTTTTAAGCTGTATCGCGATAGTTATAGAAACTGTAGAGCCTCTGAGCGTAAAGTTCTTTAACGCTCTTAGACTGTTTGATATTTTTTCGATCATTGTATTTACAATAGAGTACGCGCTCAGGGTATGGGCCTGCGTAGAATCGCCAAAATACAGGCATCCGTTCTACGGTCGTATCCGGTTCATGCTCACCCCGATGGCTTTAGTAGATTTACTGGCCATTTTACCTTTTTACCTTGCGTTCGTGGTCGCTGACCTGCGTTTTATAAGGGCGCTCAGGTTGCTCAGAATTTTTCGCATATTTAAGATCGCCCGCTACTCAAAAGCTCTTTTGATGTTCGGGCGGATACTCGCCTCAAAAAAAGAAGAGCTTGTCGTCACTGCTGTACTCGGTTTGATATTGATCTTTTTCTCATCTTCATTTATGTATTTTATTGAGCATGACGCGCAACCGGAGGCTTTTGCCAGCATTCCTGACGCCATGTGGTGGGCGGTTATCACGTTAACAACTGTCGGATACGGCGACATTCATCCGATAACTGTGTCTGGCAAACTTCTTGGTGGATTTATCGCGGTTGTGGGAATAGGCATGTTCGCTTTACCGGCGGGTATATTGGGATCCGCCTTCGTTCTTGAAGAGGTATTCGGTCAAAGGAGTGTAAGTATGAAAAATCATTTTGTCCTTTGTGGATTAGGTAAAATCGGCATTCAGGTTTTGAAGCAATTAACGCTATTTGATAAAGATGTCATAGTGGTTGAAAAAAACAAGAGCAACCCGCTTCTCCAAACCGCTCACGATATGGGTGTGACCAAAGTCATAGGGGATATTCGTATGGAGGAGACGTTAGAGAAGGCGTTTATTCATGACGCTCAATGTCTTATCGCCGTGAGCGATGACGATCTGGCTAACCTCGAAGCGGCGCTCAACGCCAGGAAAGCGAAAAAAGATATCCATATCGTCCTAAGAGTGCTTGATCATAACCTGGCGGAGAAAATACAGACAGGATTCGGCATAGAAAGCTCGTTCAGCCCCTCCGCCCTGGCCGCGCCGGCTTTTGCTATGGCCGCTATTGATCGGTCCGTTATAGGTAGCTTCTACGTCGGGGAAGACCTGATGCTCAACATGGAGCTGATCATTAAAAAAGGAGCGGAGCTTGACGGAATGACAACGGTTGACCTGGAAAAAGTGGGCGATATGTCTATCCTGGCTTATGAAGACGTCGCCACAGGCAAGCGTATGCTACACATTTCTGAATCTATTGTCTTAAAAGCCGGCGACAAACTTGTTCTATCTACGGTGCCAAGCCTGCGCCACCGCATTCACGAAATAAACAGGCCAGCTTGAGGGAACCTCTAAAAAGACAAGATGAGGACGGGCCGGTAAACTCCTGCTTATTTATCCCCCTTTTTCTTGTAAACTTTTCTT
>DRJW01000357.1 GCA_011052055.1 Nitrospirota bacterium | reverse complement strand
TTCATATCGCGCAGTTCGGCCCATCGAGCCTTACCCTTGTTGAAAAGAGCGAAAACTATCTTTACGAGCTGGGCTTAAAGCTAAAAGAGTTTTCTTCAGGTTCGATCAGGTTTTCCTACAACTGTGTGGATATCACCAATGAAGGGCAGATGGATCGTCTTTTTGCGAAGGAGAAACCGCAATATCTGTTTCACGCCGCCGCCAACAAGCATGTGCCGTTGATGGAGACGAACATCGAAACAGCGATCACCAACAATATCGGCGGCATTAAAGTAATCTCCGGCCTGGCGGACAAGCATGGGGTCGATCGGTTTATACTGATCTCCACCGACAAAGCGGTAAATCCTGTGAATGTAATGGGGGCCACCAAAAAAGTATGCGAGCTTTATATTCAGAATATGGCCAGCAAAAGCGCTGTTTCTTTTATGACGGTAAGGTTCGGCAATGTCCTGGCCAGCAACGGTAGCGTTGCGCCGTTATTTCTGAGACAGATAGAAAATCGCGGCCCGGTTACGGTGACGGATAAAAATGTCAAAAGATATTTCATGACAATTCCTGAGGCGGTCTTGCTCATTCTCCAGGCGGCCGGCATGGGAGGACGGGGAAAACTGTATCTTCTGGATATGGGCGAGCAGGTTAAAATTATCGATCTGGCCGAGAAAATGATTCATATGGCCGGGTTCGAGCCTTACAAAGATATCAAAATTGAATTTTGCGGTCTTCGACCCGGAGAAAAACTTGATGAGGAGCTTATAGGCGACCATGAAACCATTGAGCCGACCGATCATCCCAAAGTAAACTGTGTCAGGAGCTTACGGGCAGACTATGTGGGTATCGACAGGCTGGTTGATGATTTGCTTGAGCTTTGTAAAAAAGATCAGTCTGCGGCTTATCGCAACATACTGTCGTGGATAAACAAACCTGCCATTGTCAGCGATATCAGGGACGTTACCGGCTCAAAAGCGAAGATTGCCGGACTATGAGACCGCCAGGTATTTGAGGCGGCGTTTACTGAATTTTATCAGGGTTGCGCTGTTTCCGGTTTTGCTACGCCCAAACAACCATCTTAAGGATTGAAAAAGCCATATGTGCGGAATAGCTGGAGTCATCGACCCACGACCGGGTAAGAGCGCCGGTCAACTCGGATCCGCCGCCGAAAAAATGTCCGATGCGGTAAAAAATCGAGGTCCCGACGATTCAGGATTGTGGGTGGATGAAATTAACGGGCTGGCGTTTGGCCACAGACGCCTTTCGATTATCGATATTTCCGAACAGGGCCATCAGCCGATGGTCTCTTCTTCAGGTAACTATGTCATCGCCTATAACGGCGAGATTTACAATTTTCAGAAGATCAAAAAGGATCTGGAAAAAGAAAAACCGGTTAAATGGAGAGGGCGCTCCGACACCGAGGTACTGCTTGAAGCCATAGAGCGTTACGGTGTCCTGGAAGCCGTTAAACTTTTAAACGGGATGTTCGCCTTCGCTCTTTGGAGCCGAAAGGAAAAGAGCGTCACATTCATAAGAGACAGGCTGGGTAAAAAGCCTCTTTATTACGGCTATAACAATGGTGTGTTTCTTTTCGGCTCCGAGCTCAAATCTTTTTTCGCCTATCCTGGTTTCAAAGGGGAGATCGACAGGGGGTCGCTGGCTCTTTTTCTGCGCCACAACTATATCCCGGCTCCGCACTCCATCTATAAAGGAATCAGAAAACTGAAACCGGCGCACATTCTTACAATTGCCCTTCCTCTCACACCGGGGCAGATACCGGAGTCCGCGCCTTACTGGTCTGCCAGAGAGGTCTATAGCGCGGGCGCTCAAAATGCTTTTAAAGCGACGGAAGATGAGCTGACGCTAAAACTCAACGAACTGCTACTCGACGCCGTGGGGGCTAGAATGATAAGCGACGTGCCTCTGGGCGCTTTTCTTTCCGGCGGAATAGACTCGTCCCTTGTGGTCTCACTGATGCAGGCGCAGAGCGCGCGCAAAGTAAAAACTTTTTCCATCGGGTTTAACGAGGCCGCCTACAATGAAGCCCCGTTCGCCTCCGAGGTGGCCAGGCATCTGGGAACCGATCATACCGAGCTTTATGTAACACCGTTGGAGACGAGAGATGTCATCCCCGGCCTGCCTGAAATTTATGACGAGCCATTCGCCGACTCATCCCAGATACCCATGTGCCTTGTGTCGAAAATGGCCAGGGAGCATGTGACGGTATGTCTTTCAGGCGACGGAGGGGACGAGAGTTTCGGCGGATACAACCGTTATCTCTGGGCGATGTCGATCTGGAAAAAGGTCGGCTGGGCGCCTCGTCTGTTTCGAAAACTGTCGGCCGGGGCGATAACATCGATCCCGCCGGGCGCATGGGAGAAACTATATTCGGCGGTTCAGCCTGTCTTGCCGGATAGTGTCAGGGTATCCAATCCGGGTGACAAGGCCCACAAGCTGGCGGAGCTATTGACCCTTAACGGCCCTGTCGAGATGTACCGATGGCTCGTTTCACAGTTCAGGGAGCCGGAGCGGATCGTTACTGGATCGAAAGAGCCGCGCACTATTCTGTCCAACGAGGAGGAGTGGGCGAGCGTAGAGGACTTTACGCAACAGATGATGTTCCTCGATACAGTCACATATCTTCCCGACGATATACTTACGAAGGTAGACAGGGCGTCGATGAGCGTGAGCCTGGAGGCCAGGGCGCCTCTGCTCGATTACCGGGTTGTGGAGTTCGCCGCCCGGCTACCGGTTAAAATGAAAATAGGAGACGGATATAGTAAACGGCTCTTGCGCCGGACTCTGTTTAAGTATGTCCCCAAGCAGCTTATAGAGCGGCCAAAAATGGGATTCGGCGTGCCGATAGACTCGTGGCTTCGCGGCCCTCTGCGGGAATGGGCCGAAAGCCTGCTCGACGAGAAACGTTTAAAGCGAGAATCGATTTTTGATCCTTCCCCCATACGCAAGAAATGGTCGGAGCATCTTTCGGGAAAAAGAAACTGGCAGTACCATCTTTGGACCGCGCTTATGTTCCAGGCGTGGCATGAGAAATATCACGGGTGAGCGTTGTGATAAATAATTTACTTTGCGACCGGGGTCTGGTATCTGGCGCCTAGTCGGCGCGGAGCATTTTGTATTTTACAAGGTTTGAAAGGCCGAGCCTGCGGATTGTTTCAGGGCTCATTGGGCCCACGAAAATATATCCGGGGCGCGTAGAGGCGTCGACAAAGTTTTTCAGGAAATGCTCGCGCGCGTCGTCTTGATAATACTGGAAGACGTTCGCGCAGATAATCATGTGGAACCTCCGTTTTCGCGGGCGGTTTTTTATGTTGAAAGTCCTGAAATTTAAATAGCGGCGAATCTCGTCTCCAAAACGGAGCCGGTTTCCGTCGAGCTTGCCATAACGCTCGAAATAAGGCCTGTAATCGCGCAGGTCGCCGTCGCTGACTTCATATTCTCCATGCTCCGCAGTTTCGACTAAATGCTGGTTTATATCTGTTCCGAACACTTTAAAGGAAAGATTGGCTTTCGCCCGCGTGAGCAGGCGGTGAATATACATGGCGTATGAATAAGCCTCCACGCCATTGGAGCAGGCCGCGCACCAGACGTTGAGCGGCTCATTGGGCGTAAGCTGTAGATGCTCCGGCACGATAAGCTCTCTTAACGCCGTGAAAGTTGTTTTCTGGCGGAAAAACCGGGTCGCGTTGGCCACGACGCCGGACGCCTGTCCCTCCTTGAATCCGCGCGCTCCATCTTCGAGAGACAAATTGGCGGATGCGGGATTGCAGTGGTTCGGGTTGATCTCTTCTTTGAATACGCTTAAGGTTCCCACTCGCGGCTCGAAATAAATTTTGCGGTAGTAAGAGCCGTTCAGATCATATTCCTTCAAGGTGATCGATTCAGCCTTTATGATCTGGGTTAATCTCGGTATTTTCCATTGCGCGCTGTCCGAGCCGCCCACGACAACGCCTTCG
>DRJW01000356.1 GCA_011052055.1 Nitrospirota bacterium | reverse complement strand
ATTATCCCAGCTTCCTCCCACTTGTGACCACTCGGCAAAAGCAATAAAGATATTGTGAAACAACGAAACGTAACATGAAAAAGTCGAACTGGCCGACTGGCATTCATAGGGTGGGAAAGCTATCGTTACAGATTTATCATAGATAACATAAGCATCCTTTTCTAGTTTTACCATGATGTTTTGAAAGTCGTTTTGATGTAGGTCGCCAGAAGTATAAGAATTGTATGCTCCATAATAAATATCCATCAACTTATCAATAGATGGCAAAATATTTTCTATATGCCCTACGAATACTTCTTTTGTGATTGAATTTTTAGAAACAAGCTCTTTTATTTCGTAATAGTGGGGATTCCAATCAATAATGATATTGCCAAGTCTTTCAAATTTTTCGCTAAGCTCTTTATGTTTATATTCTTCTTTTAAATCCTCCCTGTTCCAAACGGCTCGGCATATCCAGTTATTCTGGGAGGTCTCATCAAGCTTAGGAAAAAGAAAGAGCATAATGCAATCAGGCGTTTTCTGTCCAAAATGATTTTCAACCGGCTTTGATCTGCAATAGGCGCTTTGTCTAAATTCCCATATTATTATTTTGGCGATATGTCGAATAGTAGACTTGCTATAATGCGGGTCAGTTACAGCACGTACGGAGAAGCGCTTTGCAAGGCCGTGGCTTGCATCTCCTTGTTCAATGATCGTATAAAGCGGTTCCTCTTTTAACCTGAATTCTAATTCACTTGGCGCATCTTCGTCTAATCCACATTGTGCGCATTTGCCTGATATAAAAGGATGCCCATCGTTAGAACATATTTTATAATGTGCAAGAAATAATCTAGCTGTATCTACAACATCAGCAATGATGAAATATGCGTTGATCGATTCTGCGACAGAAGTCAAGTCTCTTTTTACTGCATCTAGAATATCGCCAGAAGCAAGCAATATTATTAAATCAAGTGATTTCATCGGTTGAAGCCGCAGTATTTGGTGATCTATATCCTTTGGCCTTACTATTTTAAACGACTTACCTTTGATTACAAAAGCGGCAAAAAGTACCTCTCCATGGTAAGTTACTTTTGTAGTGAGAATGTCAGCGATTTCAACAGAGTTGTGCGGCGTGTGATTATAATCAGCAATTATATTTTGAATAAAAGGCTCAATTTCTTCAGTCTCATTTAAACTTCGAATGCCTGCTTTAATTTTATCGGTAATTGCTTGGGGAGGAACAATCCTGATTTTCTCGAACTCTTCCAAATCTTCTAAACGAAGCGCTTTGCTCATTATCTCAGGATTCCTACTTCGTGGCTTTCTCCAGCGTCTCGGCCATAAATTTATTAAGGCTTATCCCTTTTTTATCCGCCATCAGCGCGGCTTTTCTGTGTAGCTCCGGTTTGATGCGGACGTTAAAGCTTCCCTTGAACGGGCGTTCTGGGTCTGCCCCTTCCTTTTCGCACTGGCAGATATAATCGTCCACGGCATCTTCGAAAGATTTGCGGAATTTCTTCGCATCGCTCGCTTCATAGCTCACAAGAGCGCGGATAAACACCACTTTTCCAAAAAATATCCTATCTCCCTCGTCATAATGCACAGAGCCATGATAGCCTTTATACTCCATCATATCTTTCATAATAAACCCTCCTCACATAAGAACTCTTCGATCTGCTGGATTTGGTAGCGCTTCAAAATATTGGAGGGGTGCGGTTTGTGCAGGTTTATCGACGGAAGTTCGTCATGGACAAACCGGATTCTTGATCCGCCAGTCTTCCCGCGCCTTGTGGCTTTATAACCGAAACCGCGCAACATCGCCTCTAGCTCTCTCCATGAAAAATCTTTTGGGCAAGAGGCAAAGCGCTTAATCAGCTTTTCATGTTTGCCCATGATAAGAATATTAGCAGAGAAAAAGAGATTATGCAACTAAATATAGTTGCACTGCGCGTATGGTTCAATCGCCGTCAGCGCATCACGCTTCGCCTTTGACGCCGGAGACCATCAGGGCAATGCCGGGCAGGGTCATTTTATCGTCAACCCGGTATCCTTCGACGGCTGTTATCAATTTCTTCTCGTACTGATCGAGTTGATCCGGCTGAAGTTTTTCGAGCATGATCTTGATCGGGGCGGCCATGTCTTTTAGCATATCGATAAAATGCTGTCCGGAATCGTAAACCCAGTCGATATCGATTTGCTCTTCGGTTACGTTTAAAAATCCGGCGGATACTACTTTATTCTTAAGATCGCCCGGTTTTGCCAGACCGAACAGGCCGGGCGCGGATGGATCGGGCGCGGGAACGTCCATAAACTCTTTGAGCATCCCGATAGCAAGCGTGAGACCGGGGTTTTTATCGGGAGGCCCCCACACGACCCCGGCGAAATTTCCTCCCTTTTTCAGCACTCGAAAAACTTCATTGACTGCGCTTTCAGGCTCTGGGAGAAACATCAGGCAAAACCT
>DRJW01000355.1 GCA_011052055.1 Nitrospirota bacterium | reverse complement strand
TATTACTGCGTCGTTTGACCGCTGGCCACGCTATAAAGAAAAGGCAAGATCCTTCGTTTCTCTCAGGACGACGAGACGAAGCGCTTAACACTATGTCGTCTGACCATGCGCCCCCTTATCTTGCGCAAGGGCGCGGCGTTTATCCACGTCGGTGTTCACCGAGCTGATAGCCCTTGCGATAATATCACTGTTTTCATCCAGTAGTTTTTTAGAGAGACGGGCGGTGACGCCCAGCGCGATCAAAGCCTCCCAGCCAGCCATATGATGAAGCCAGAGGGGGGCCTTGCCTGTGTCGTAGGCCGCGCCAAGAATCGGGACAGCCAGAAACGAAACTATGGAGACCATTATCCAGGGGAAAAGTGACGCTTTAAATTTTTTGGTTCGATAATAATCCTCCGCGTCCACGAGTTTATCAACGGCGGCGTTTTTCACAATCGAGCCTGTGGAGATAAAATAAAACATCAAGATGGTAAGACTTAAAACGGACGAAAGAGAGGAGAGAACGCCCACCAAAGCATGGGCCGGGAAAAAACCGGGAATGGCGCCGGTTATGTAGCCGAGACCAAGAGCGGCCAGGATAAAGGCCAGGTTAAAAACAAGGTACAGATAAAGAAATTTCGCCATGTAATCGCCTCTTTTAAGCGTCGGGCTTGATACTCATTTTGATAAAACCGCCCACATGATATAAAATGCTCAATATCGGACTTCCGATAGGGGGCTTATATGCGCTTTACATTAAAACACATTAAACGATGGATGACCTGAAACCGTTACGCGCTAAAATCGACAAAATCGACGAGAAGATTGTAAAACTGTTAAACCGGCGGGCGGGTCTTGGCAAAGAAATCGCCGCCGTTAAAAACAAAACATCTACTCCCGTCTTCCTCCCCGCGCGCGAGAAAGCGATCCTCGACCGTATAGACAAGCTTAACTGCGGCCCCCTGTCCAACAACTCCGTCGGTCATGTGTTCCGTGAAATTTTCTCTGCGACCCGGTCAGTTGAAAAAGCCATAAAAGTGGCGTGCCTGGGCCCGGCTGGATCGTTTTCGCATCTGGCGGCCATCGATTATTTCGGGTCATCCACCAAACAGGTTTTAAAAACCAGCTTTGACGCGGTTTTCTCCGATGTAGAGCGCGGGATCGTAGACTACGGGTTAGCGCCTATTGAAAATACGATAGAGGGAACTGTGGGACAGACGCTGGATCTTTTAATCGACTCCCCGGTGAAAATTTTCGCTGAAACGTATTACGAAATACATCTGAACCTTTTATCGAAAGCCTCGAAACCGGAAAAGATCAAAACCTTGTTCACCCACTACATGCCGCTTGGGCAGTGCCGGGGATGGATAAGCCGTAACCTGCCCAAAGCGAGGATCATAGAAACGTCATCGTCGGCTGAAGCGGCGATAAAGGCGAAAAAGAGCGCCACGGCTGGCGCCATAGGGGCATATGAAGCGGCGCGGATTTACGGGCTTGATATACTGGCTGAAAAGATCGAGGAGCGGGCGGGCAACCAGACCCGCTTTCTTATCATCTCCACGAAAGAATCGCCTGAAGCCGGGGCGGATAAAACGTCCATACTCTTCTCGATAAACGACGAGTCTGGCGCGCTCCATAAAATCTTGCGCCCTTTCGCAGTCAAAAAACTGAACCTTTCGAAAATCCAGTCGCGCCCCGGCCCGGAGAGGAAATGGAAGTATGTTTTTTTCGTCGATTTCGACGGGCGCCAACAAAGCGCGGAGGCTGTCTGGGTGTTCAAACAGATAAAACCTCAAACCCTGTTTTTCAAATCTCTCGGCTCCTATCCCTCGGCCAGGGCAGTAAAGTGACTATGACAAACGCCCTGCCTTGCAAGTCCAGCTACTTTACCAAAGATTAAATCGATGAAACCTCTATTCGAGCGGGTTGTAATCGCAGGCGTCGGGTTGATAGGCGGATCGCTGGCGCTGGCGGGGAAAAAAGCGGGAATTTTCAAAACGGTCATTGGGGTTGGCCGGGGAAAAGCCAACCTCGACAAAGCCCTCACACTTGGTGTGGTGGACGAAGCCACGACAGATTTAGGCATGGCGGTTCGCGGCGCCGATCTGTTTTTCGCGGCTGTCCCTGTCGAGTCTGTAATCGATGTCTGCCTTAAAGCGGCGGACGGCATGAAAACAGGCTGTATCATCACCGATGGCGGCTCTGTAAAAAAGAAAATAGTTGAAGAATTACAACTACGCCTTCCTTCTTCTGTCCGGTTTGTAGGCGGTCACCCGGTGGCCGGCTCGGAAAAATCTGGCGCCGGGTCTGCGGACGAGTCTCTTTTTAAAAACAGGTACACGATCCTTACACCCACGCCGTCCACCGATCCGCAGGCTGTCGATCTTGTCCGGGATATGTGGAAAGCGGCAGGCGCCGATGTTGTAACGATGGGGCCGGACGAGCATGACGAGATCATGGCGATGATAAGCCATCTGCCCCATTTCGCCGCCTATGCGCTCGTGGACGCTGTCGTCAAAGCCGACGGCTCCGGCCTTATGCGAAGGTTCGTGGCGGGCGGATTTAAGGATACAACCAGGATAGCCTCCTCCGATCCGCAAATGTGGCGCGATATTTTTTCCATGAATAAAGAGCGGCTGATAGAATCGATCAATACGTTCGAGCGAAGCCTGTCGGAGCTAAAGCAGATGGTGGAAAAAAACAATTTCGACGGGTTGAAAGCAAGACTTGATAAGATCAGATCGACCCGCCTCAAAATGGACGACCATTGCGGATGATCTTTTAGAGGTTCCCTTAGATGATAAAGCCTGATCTTCCCGATAATTTCATTGTGGCAATCGACGGCCCGGCAGGCTCCGGCAAATCGACGCTGGCAAAACGCCTGGCCGAAAAGATCGACGGCGTGATGATAGACACCGGAGCCATGTACAGAGCGGTAACTGCAAAGGCGCTTGATCTGAACATCGACCCGGCGGATGAAAAAGCGGTGGGCAAGATCGCCGAATCGATAGCAATTCAGTTCAATAAAGAGGGGCAGGCCCGGAAGATCATGGTTGATGGGGCGGATTTTACCGCGAGGATAAGAGATAACGACGTAAACGAGAGCGTATCGAAGGTTGCTGTATATCCCGCTGTTCGGCGGCGGATGGTGGCCCTGCAAAGGAAAATGGGAGGAAAAGGCCGGATCGTGATGGAGGGAAGGGATATAGGCAGTAACGTATTCCCGGACGCCAGGTTCAAGTTTTTTCTCGTCGCCGACGAACAAGTGAGAGCCCGAAGGCGTATGCTTGAGATGAGCCAGGCGGGGATAGAGGTGTCGCTTAAGCAGGTAATGGAAAATATCAAAACGAGGGATAAAACAGACAGCGAGCGAAAAGACGCTCCGCTCGTAAAGCCGCCCGGAGCCGTAGAAATAGACACAGGTCATTTGAATATTGACGAGGTGTTGGCAAGAATGATACAGTTTCTCGTTTCAGGTGGTGGGCAAGCCGCCTGACGCGTCCCTTTGTCCGGGCCGTGAAAACCGAATAAGGAAGGAATCTATACAACTTGAGTAGAGTAAAACAAGATGATTACATCGACGAAGATCAGGTCGATGACAATTTCGAGACAATCGGTCAGGACGCTGTTGCGAAAAGCGAGTTCGAAACCCTTATCAACGAAAGTCTTCTTTCCTTCAAACAAGGAGAAATCACCACAGGCACCATAGTCAGAAAAAGCGGCGATCTGGTGATTGTGGATATTGGTTTTAAAAGCGAAGGCGTAATCCAGATCAGCGAGTTCGGCAGGCTCGCCGCCGACCTTAAGGTTGGGGACCGGGTAGACGTGCTCCTTGAGAAAAACGAAGACGCCGAAGGAAGGGTTGTTCTGTCCAAAGAGAAGGCGGACAAAATCCGTGTCTGGGAGGACATGGCCAAAAAATATGAAAATGACGAGATCATAGAAGGCGTTGTCATATCGAAAATCAAAGGCGGAGTAACGGTGGACATCGGTCTTAAGGCCTTCCTTCCCGGCTCCCAGATCGATCTCAGGCCGATCAAGAATCTCGACAGGCTAATCGGAGAGGCTTTCAAATTTAAAATCATCAAGATGAACAAAAAGCGGGGAAATATTGTCTTGTCCCGCAGGATATTGCTCGAAGAAGAGCGTAAAATAAACAAAGAAAGCACACTGGCCCAACTCCAGGAGGGATCCATGGTGGAGGGCATTGTAAAGAACATAACCGATTATGGAGCGTTTATCGACCTGGGCGGAATCGACGGGCTTTTGCATATTACCGACATGTCGTGGGGCCGCGTGAACCATCCTTCCGAAATATTCTCCATTGGGGACACGGTTAATGTCATGGTCTTAAAATTCGACAAAGAAACCGAGCGTGTCTCGCTGGGCTTCAAGCAGACCACCCCCGATCCGTGGAGCGTAGCAAAGGAAAAATACAAACCAGAGACACAGGTTTCAGGAAAAGTCGTCTCCATAACAGATTACGGCGCATTCGTAGAGCTCGAAGAGGGGATCGAAGGCCTCGTACACATATCGGAAATGACCTGGAACAAGCATATACGCCATCCAGCCAAGCTTGTCGCCATAGACGAAATGGTAGAGGCGGTTGTGCTGGCGATCGACATAGAAAAGAAACGCATTTCGCTAGGTATGAAGCAGTTGGGCGAAAACCCGTGGGAAAGCATAGAGGGGAAATATCCGGTAAACACCATCGTCGAGGGCAGGGTCAGGAACGTGGCGGAATTCGGAGCTTTCGTGGAGCTGGAGGAAGGCGTGGACGGCCTTATTCATGTCTCCGACATGAGCTGGGTGCAGAAAATCAGGCACCCGTCTGAGATACTGAAAAAAAGAGACAAGGTGCGGTGTATCGTTCTAAATATCGATAAAGACTCCGAAAGGCTTTCCCTGGGACTCAAACAGCTTGAGAAAGATCCGTGGGACGATGTCGAGGAAAAATATCCTGTGGGCTCCGAGGTAAAATGTAAAGTAGTGAAGATCACGAATTTTGGCGCTTTCGCAGAAATTGAAAACGGCATAGAAGGCCTCATCCATGTATCCCAGCTGTCCACAAATAAAGTCGTAAATCCACGCACGGCAGTGCGGGCGGATCAGAAAGTAACGGCCAAAGTTATCAAGGTTGATTTGCCGAACCGCAAAATAGGGCTTTCCGTCAAGGCTTTTCTCGAAGGACTCTCACCTGAGGATGTAGAGCGCGAGTTGCGCGCCATGGAGGAAAACGCGGCTATACGAGATGATGAGCAGAGCGTCCCGGAAAAAGAGGCCGGCCATGATGAATCAGCCCCCGGCGAGGCGGCGGTCTCTGATAAGCCGGTCGAGACGGCCATAGAAAAAGAAGACAAAACAGCAGAAGATAATTCGTAGGCCCTCTTTTTCTTTTTTTCCTGGCGCATTAAACTAGGGGTATTGCGATGACCCGGACCAAAAGTAGATTCCGGTCGGCGTTTTTTATTCTGCTTTTCCTGATGATCGTCGGCGGCCTTTTTATAGCGGCCCTGTCCTATCTTCTTTTCCCATCCGACGACGGAATCCTGGCAACGACACTATCAAGCAATAAAATCGCTATCGTCAGGATCAAAGGCGTGATCCTCGATAGTGAACACACAATAAATCAGATTCGCCGATGGACAAAGGACGAAGATGTCAAGGCCATCATTCTGCGCATCAACAGCCCCGGCGGCGCGGTGGCCCCTTCCCAGGAAATTTACAGCGAAGTGATAAAAGCCTCAAAGACAAAGCCTGTGATAACCTCCATGGGAACCGTGGCCGCGTCGGGCGGATACTACATAGCCGCCGCAAGCGCGCGTATAATAGCCGACCCTGGAACCCTTACCGGCTCAATAGGCGTGATAATGATGTTTTCCAATTTCCAGAAACTCATGGATAAAATAGGGCTCAAATCGGTAGTTTTAAAAAGTGGAAAGTTCAAGGACACCGGCTCGCCCTACAGGCCTTTCACTGAAGATGACCGGGAATTACTGCAGGGAGTTATCAGCAGTATATATACCCAGTTTATCACCGACGTGGCCAGCGGCCGGAGCATGGATATCGACGAAGTGCGTAAGCTTGCGGATGGGCGCGTTTACACAGGAGAGCAGGCCCTGGAAAACGGACTTGTAGACCAGCTTGGAACTATGCGGGACGCCATCGACATCGCGGCGAAAATGGCTGATATGAAAGCCGAGCCGGTCATTGTGGAGGATAAAGGGGAGCCTGGCTTTTTAAAGTGGCTGTTAGGCGATGAGCTGGGCATGAAAATTCCGGGAACAGCAGGCCTGTCCAGCGGTGTTTACTATATGTGGCCCTCCTGGTAATTAATGAGCCGTCAATCCACTTTCCTCGTTTTTCTTTTTGCTCTCACCTGTTTCAGAATCGCCTATTCAGGCTGGTTCGAGCTTTCTTTAGACGAAGCCTACTACTGGATATGGTCGCGAAGCCTCGATTTCAGTTATTACGACCATCCGCCAATGGTCGCCTACATGATAGCTCTGGCCGGTTTGTTGGGCGAGTCGGAGCGCTTTGTCCGGGCGCCAGCCGTTTTGTGCGCGACTGGCGTCACCTGGATCATCTACATGCTCGCCTCGGACATATTCAACAACAGAAGAACCGGATTTTTAACAGCGTTGTTATTGAACATCACGCTTATCTTCGGCGCAGGCTCGCTTATGATAACCCCGGACGCGCCTCTCTCTTTTTTCTGGATGTTATCGCTCTATTTCGGATACAAAATTGTCGACACTCAAAAACCGGCCTACTGGTGGGCGCTGGGGCTATCTTTCGGGCTGGCTCTGCTTTCAAAATATAACGCCGCCCTCTTCGCCCCCGCCTTTCTGACGTTTCTTCTCATTTCCAGAGAGAACCGGCGCTGGCTTTTCCGCCCGGAGCCATACCTCGCCTTCGCTCTTTCCATCATGGTGTTCGCCCCGGTCATATATTGGAACTATCTAAACGATTGGGTATCGTTCCGGTTCCAGTTTTCTCATGGATTCAATCCAGACTCAAAGGGCGCCATCATCAACGCTGTTGAATTCTGGGGCGGACAGATTGCGCTGTATGGTCTGTTTCTCTTTTTCTTTATTATCGCCTCTTGTATCGGCATGGGGCGGCTTGGAATTAAACTTAAAAGGGATGATTTTCTTTACCTTTGCGTCATGTCCGTATCGTTGCTCGCTTTTTTCCTTTTAAACAGTTTTATGAAAAGGATGGAGGGCAACTGGGCGGTCATCGCCTATTTTTCAGCCATTGCTGTAACACCCGGATTCATCGCGCTATGGGCCGACAGGACGCTGACCGCTAAAAGGGAGTGGGTCGTTTACGGTTACCGCGCATCGGTTGCTCTGGCGGTTTTACTCACCATATACGCCCATATCCAGATAGTGGAGCCTGTCTTGCCGATGCCACAAAAATACGAGATATCGAGGCGAATCTACGGATGGCGCATGCTGGCGGACGAGACGGACAAACGATTAAAACCGCTTAAAGAAGGCGCGTTCATACTCGCAAACCGCTACCAG
>DRJW01000354.1 GCA_011052055.1 Nitrospirota bacterium | reverse complement strand
TAAACTATATTGACCACGCCTAAAACAAAGTCACAGTCGTGTCTTGATAAAGCTTACAGGCTTTTGGCGGGGCGGCCTCATTCCGTTTTCGAGATGAGGGAAAAGCTCGCCTTTCGGAGCTATGAAAAATTTGAAATAGATGAAACAATCGCCATACTGCTAGAGGCGGGCCATCTCAACGATTCGATCTACTGCCGCTCTTATGCTGAGGCCAGAATAAAAAGGATGCGGCTTGGGCCGCAAAGAATAAAAACTGATCTCAAACGTAAAGGTTTTGATGAAACCTTGATAAACGAAACTTTGTCGGAGCTGTTCCCGGACGATGACGTCGAGATGAGCGTGGCTCTGGAGGCGGCGGAAAAAAAGGCGCGTTATCTTAACAATGATATGGACGAGAAAGTGATAAAGCGTAAACTGTACGATCACCTGACGAGGCGTGGTTTCTCGCCGGAAATAGCCAGGAGGGTCGCGCTGGATCAGTTCGCTACTGTTTTGGCTGGAATGAGCAAGTTGTATGGGTGACCCGTCCTTCCTGCTACATGTTTACATATTTGTTCTCGGTTTATGCGTCGGCAGTTTTTTAAATGTGGTCATATACCGCCTGCCCAACAACCAGTCGATAGTCAGCCCCGGCTCCCATTGCCCCGATTGCGGAGCGCCTGTACGGGCGAGAGATAACATTCCGCTTTTAAGCTGGCTGTTTTTATTCGGCCTTTGCAGAGATTGCGGAGTGGTAATTCCATTTCGTTATTTTTTTGTGGAGCTGGTAACAGGCCTTCTTACACTGGCCGTCGTTACCCGTTTCGGCGTTACGCTGTCGGCTCTTTTTTACCTCCTGCTGGCCTGGGCGCTTATAGCGGTCACTTTTATCGATCTCAATTTCCAGATAATCCCTGATGAGCTTACTGTTGGCGCTGCGGCGCTGGGCCTGGCTGTTTCGTTTTTGACTCCGCTTGGGATAAAGGGCGCGCTTTTGGGCCTTGGGGTGGGCGGTGGAATATTTTTCGCGTTGGCCATCATTTATCCAGGGGGAATGGGCGGAGGCGACATAAAGCTTATGGCCGCCATAGGCGCTTTTACAGGGTGGAAGCTCGCTCTTCTTACGATATTCACCAGCTCTTTGCTGGGCGCGGTTGTTGGCATTATGTCTATGGCCTTTTACGGCAAATCACGAAAAGACCGTATTCCGTTCGGGCCATTTCTTTCAGCAGGCGCGCTGATATCTATCTTGTGGGGCGATACGATGATAGCGGCTTATTTAAATATGATTTTGTAGGCTCCTTAAATGCTTGAGCGCTCCGAGAAGTCATCGAACCGCTCTGCCGTGATCCTCAGCTTGGTGGAAAGTATGGTGGCGAGGTTTCTGTAAATTTTTCCGGCGGTCACCTCGTCGCAACGGAGCAGGGAGACCTGATGCAAGGAGAGAACTTTGCAATCTGTCTCCGCTATCACAGAGGCGGAGCGCGGACCGCCATCCACGATACCCATTTCGCCGAATACATCCCCCTGTTTTAGAAAGAGTATTACAACAGAATCGTTCTGGGCGTGTTTGCGGGATATTTTTACCTTGCCGGAAATGATAAGATACATGTTTCTTGCGACGGATCCCTCTTCGAATATAACGTCCCCTTCCTTGTAATTATGAGTCTGGCACACATGCAGTAATTTATAAATTTGAGCGTTGCTGAGGTCATAGAAAAAAGCAAAACTTTCTCTATACCTTTTCAGGATGTTTATTGTCTCCTGGGTGATGGCCTCGCCTTCCGATTCAAGGAAGCTCTCGTTCAGGATTTCATCCAGCTGGTCGGCGAACGCCTGGCACGAAGCCAGACGCAAGTCCGGGTCTTTATTAAGGCACACAGTAATGATTGAGGCGACACTGTCGGGGATATCGGAAACC
>DRJW01000353.1 GCA_011052055.1 Nitrospirota bacterium | reverse complement strand
TGAACCCGTTTAAAAAAGCGGTCGATTGGACGAGAGAAGGCGCCCGGCATGGCGATCCCGGATTACCGCCGATGATGTCATTAAACAAACTTTTTAAACTATGGAGAAAATTATGGGAAAGAATCTTGCGCTAAAACTGCTTCCGTTCCTCGTGGCCCAGCTGATAAAGGCGCTGACGCCCGATCTGATGAAACGGTTCGCCGACAAAATCCTCGACGCCGTTGAAGACGCGATTCAAAAAAGCGAGAACAAGTTCGACGATGTTATTTTGCCGCTCCTCACCCTGATCCGCTCCGCGTTCAACGTGCCGGACAACGACAAGGGTTAATATTTCTTGCCATTGCTCTCGTCTAATTCATACAATGCCATTTCGCTCTATTGGAGTCTGAGCGCTCATTTACGTTAGGCTTAATATTTATCTCAAAACTGGTGGTATTTTAAGTGGTTGGCAATCAACGGGTAGTTATCACAGGCGTGGGCCTTACTGCGCCCAACGGCGACAACCTGGCCGATTTTCGCAAAGCGTTGCTGGAGGGTGTGTCCGGGATAGAGATATTTAAAACCAGGTATATGCCGCCGGTTCCGGCTGGTGTGTGTCACTTCGATCCGTATAAACATCAGACAAAAAAGCAGTCGCGCAGAGGCACACGCGCCGGGGCTATTTCGATTTATTGCGCCAACGAGGCGGTGAACGACTCCGGATTCGATTTTGAAAACTCAAGGCGTGACCGGGCCGGGGTTTTCATCGGCATAACCGAGCATGGGAACGTGGAGACCGAGAACGAGGTCTATAACCTCGGCCAGTATAACAACGATGTGAAGTTCTGGACGCATCATCACAATCCTCGCACCGTGGCCAACAACCCGGCGGGCGAAGTGACGCTCAACATGGGTGTCACGGGGCCGCACGTTTGCCTGGGCGCCGCCTGCGCGGCGGGGAACATCGGGCTCATTTACGGAGTTCAGATGCTAAGGCTCGGCGAGGTCGATTTCGCCATAGCCGGCGGGGTGTCTGAGAGTATCCACACGTTCGGGATATTCGCAAGCTTTAAGAGCCAGAACGCCCTGGCTGTACATGAAGACCCGACGAAAGCCAGTCGTCCTTTCGATATGGATAGAAACGGCATTGTGGTCTCGGAGGGTGGATGCCTTTACACGCTTGAAAGGCTCGAAGACGCAAAAGCGAGAGGCGCCAAAATCTATGGAGAGATAGCCGGGTACGCCTACAATTCCGACGCCACAGATTTTGTTCTGCCAAACCCGGCAAGGCAGGCGGAGTGTATGAGGCTCGCCCTGGACAGGGCGGCGATGACGCCTGCGGATATAGACATCGTTAACACTCACGGCACCGGCACCAACCAGGGAGATGAGCAAGAGTGCGTGGCGATAAGAGAGGTTTTTGGCGGTTCCGGGGCTCATATCAACAATACCAAGAGCTTTATAGGGCATGCCATGGGAGCCGCCGGGGCGCTGGAGCTGGCGGGAAACCTTCCTTCATTTGAGGACGGATTGATTCACCCGACTATTAATCTGGATAATATAGATCCGGAATGCCGTCTTGACAATTTTGTGATAGATAAACCTGTTCACATCGGCTCCATAAAAAGTATAATAAACAATTCTTTCGGGATGCTCGGTATAAACTCTGTGGTTGTCATCAGGCGGTTTGAAAACTAACGGCGTTTGGACGATAATATCAGATAACTTAAATTAGTGGTTTAGGGAAAAGAGTTATGACAGGTGAGGGGATTCGGCAGGCCATAATAGACATTATCAGGGAAATTGTTCCTGATGAGGATTTGAGCGGTATCGATGCGGAAAAGCCTTTGCGTGACCAGATAGACCTGGACTCGATGGATTTTCTCGATATCGTGATGGAGCTTCGCAAGCGGTATAGTGTTGAGGTTCCAGAGCAGGATTATCAGGAGCTTGAGTCTATGAGTAGCACGGTTAATTACCTCCTACCCAAAATGGAGAGTCTCTAATAGACTCGGAAAGCCTATAGACGAAATCCTGCTTCCCAATTTTCCGGTATATGCTTTGCGATACGACGTTGTTATCATCGGGGCTGGCATGTCCGGTCTTTCAGCCGGTGTCCGGCTGGCCCATTTCGGTAAAAAAGTAGCGATACTGGAGCGTCACTACCGGGTCGGTGGGCTTAACTCGTTCTACAGGTCGGGCGGCTACGATCTGGATGTCGGTCTTCACGCCGTCACCAACTACAGCCCTGACGGCCCGAAAAGCGCCCCTATGGCCCGCCTTCTGCGAAGGCTCAGGATGAGAATGAGCGATCTTGAGCTATATCCACAAAAAGTCAGCCGGATAGTTTTTCCAGACGCCACACTGGAATTTACAAACGATTTCGATCACCTCGCAAGACAGTCAGGCAAACTCTTTCCGGGCCAGGAGGAGAGCCTGAGGAGACTTAAAGATGAGGTTTTCAGATTGTATGAAAATAATTTTAGCGGGGCCCCGAAAAGCGCCCGGCGGTTTGCGTCTTCGTTTATCACCGCCCCGGACCTTGTGGAAATGCTGATGTGCCCGGTCATGTTCTACGGCTCCGCGTGGGAAAACGATATGGAGGGGGGCCAGTTCGCGCTTCTTTTTATGAGTTTATATTGTGAAGGATTCGCCAGGCCGAAAAATGGGATACGTCCGATTCTTGATCTGCTTGTCGAGCGCTATAAAAACTCTGGTGGCGAGATGAGGCTCAGGTCTGGCGTACAGAGGATAGAAGTCTTGAAAGGGAAAGCTGTCGGAGTGGTTCTCGACAACGGCGATACAATTGAATGCGAAGCTATATTATCATCCGCCGGCCTGATGGAGACAATCGCCATATGCCCGGAAGCCAGCCCGGTCGATCTTGCGCCAGAGGCGGGCAGGATGTCGTTTGCCGAGTCGATAAACATAATCGACCGGCCGGCGGACGAGCTTGGGCTCGACGCCTCCATTACTTTTTTCAGCGCAAACCGGAAGTTTCGTTATCGCCGCTCCGCTCTTCCGGTCGATGTTCAAAGCGGAGTAATTTGCGTTCCGGGAAACTTCTGTTATGATGAGCCGCCCGATACGCATATGGTCAGGATTACGAACATAGCCGATCCCGGGTTTTGGGAGGGGGCGGACAAAGCAGGGTATGAAAAAGGCAAGATCGAATGGCGTGATAAATCGCTTGAGGTGGTGGAGACAATAGTCCCTGAATTTTCAGATAGTGTGACTTACTTCGATATGTTCACGCCGCGAACCATAAGGAAATTTACGGGCCATATCAACGGCGCCGTTTACGGATCGCCAACAAAATTGGGCGATGGCAAGACACCGGTGGAAAATGTATTTGTATGCGGAACTGACCAGGGATATTTAGGTGTGGTAGGCTCGATGATAAGCGGAGTGGAGATAGCGAACCAGCGTCTTTTATAAATAAAAGCTGATTGTACTGACTGGTTTTTTTATGGCGATTTGTAAACTTAACAATCTTAAAAGCGAATATGACTGCATCGTCATAGGCGCAGGCTTAGGGGGGCTGACGTGCGCCAACCGTCTGGCCAAAGCGGGGCACTCGGTATTACTGCTGGAGCACCATTTCCAGCTGGGTGGCCTGGCCGCATGGTTCAAACGTAAAGAGCACATTTTCGACGTGGCCCTGCACGGTTTTCCGGTGGGGATGATAAAAACCTGCAGGAAATATTGGAGCCAGGAGATCGCCGGTCATATCGTCCAGTTGAAAGGGATCCGGTTCGACAACCCGCAGTTTTCTTTCACCACGACATACGATAAAGAGAGCTTTACAAACATCCTTAATGAAAAATTCGATGTGGGGCTTCCCACCATAGAGAAATTTTTCAAGACAACAAGGGATATGTCTTTCGTTGACGACGAGTCGATGACAACCCGTGAGCTACTCGATCAGTTTTTCCCCGGGCGCGACGATGTGGTGAGGCTTTTGATGGAGCCGATAACTTATGCGAACGGCTCCACGCTCGACGATCCGGCGGTAAGTTACTCTATCGTGTTCTCAAACTTTATGAACAAAGGCGTCTACACTTTTACAGGCGGCACCGACCTGATAATAAGGATGATGGAAAGCGAGCTGGTAAAAAACGGGGTCGATATAAGAACCAGGGCGATGGTGGAGAAAATCATGGTGAAAGACGGCCATACCACAGGAGTGGTCGTTAACGGGCAGGAGGTGAAATCCAAATCTGTCGTCTCCAACGGGAACCTGAAATCGACAATTTTGCGAATGCTCGACCGGGACGCGGTGTCGAAAGAGTTTCGCGCCAAAACCAGCGCCGTCCGGGTTAACAACAGTTCGTGCCAGGTATATCTGGGAATAAAGCGGGGCGAGGAGGTCGATTACATAGGCGATCTTCTTTTTACATCGACCGCCGATAAATTCGACACCGACCTTTTGTTGAGCAAAGATGTTACAAGCAGGACATTCTCGGTCTATTACCCGAACACAAGACCCAAACATAAACGGATGGCGATTGTCGCCTCTACAAACGCGCGGTTTGACGATTGGGCCGACTTGACGGACGAGGAGTATCAGCATGACAAAGATCACCTGGCGCAGACCACCATCGACGCTCTGGAGAAATATATTCCCGGTGTCCGCAGGAAAATAGATCATGTCGAAGTCTCCACGCCACGCACCTTTAAAAGGTATACTCTCCATGTTGGTGGATCGTCATTCGGCACCAAGTTCGAGGGGTTGAAAATCAGCAGGGGGATAAGTGAGCAAGTGCGCGGCCTCTATCACACAGGCTCTGTGGCCATTATTATGTCGGGCTGGCTCGGCGCCGCCAATTATGGCGTGATCGTGGCCAACGAAGCGGACAGATATATAAGAGGGCTTGGATGATTAATGATATCAACAAAACATTAATGGATGGAAAAATGTATGCTCGATCTTAAAGGCAAGACCGCGATAGTCACCGGCGGGACAAAGGGAATAGGCCGCGCCATAAGCGGGCAGATGCTCAAGGCTGGCGCTATTGTCGTGGCGGTCTACGCGTCGAGTGACGAGGACGCCAACAGGTTTGCCGATGAAAACAGCGAGCATAAAGACAGGCTTGAAGTTGTGAAACTTGATGTCTCTGATTACAAGGCGTGCGAGGCGTTTTTCAGAAAATTCGAGCGTGAGCGTGAGGGGTTGCAGATACTTGTGAACTGCGCCGGTATACGCAAAGACGCGATAACCGGAATGATGAAAGAGGAGGACTGGAGAAAGGTTATAGATGTAAACCTGACCGGAACCTTTAATATGTCGAAGTTCGCGGTCAAGGCGATGATAAGAAAAAAATATGGCAGGATCATAAGTGTAACAAGCCCCATAGGGCAGATGGGCATGCCGGGGCAGGCGAACTACGCCGCCAGCAAGGCGGGGCAAGTCGGGTTCACACGCTCGCTGGCGAAAGAAGTGGCGAGCAGGAAAATCACCGTAAACTGCGTCTCGCCAGGTTTTATCGACACAGGATTTATCGACGGCCTTCCGGAAAAGCAGAAAGACGCTTACACAGCCATGATCCCCATGAGGCGGTTCGGGGCGCCAGAAGAAGTCGCCGGTTGCGTCATGTTTCTTGCGTCCGACAAGGCTGATTATGTCACCGGCTCGACACTGGAGGTGACAGGCGGGTTATGACGAACCGCATACTCGACGCCATTCCCCATCGTCCACCTTTCCTGTTTATCGACACGATTATAGAAATGGACGAAAAAAAAATCGTGGCGGAAAAAAAACTTACTCCCGACCTCGATTTTTTCAAAGGGCACTATCCCGATTTTCCCGTTATGCCGGGCGTGTTAACGATGGAAAGCGTATTCCAGGCAGGCGCCGTTCTGCTTTCGCAACATGTCGATGACATGGAATCTGGCGTACCCGTCTTGACCCGGATAAAAGACGCCAAGTTCAAAAAAATGGTGAGGCCGGGAGACACTCTCACGTTGGAGGCCCAGATCGAGGATAGTATAAAAACGGTCTTTTATATGAAGGGCTCTGCCAGAGTCGAAGGCGCTCTTGTGGTTTCAGTCTCTTTCACCTGCGCGCTGGCGCCTGTTGGAGCGCAATAAAATGAGCTATCTTGGATTCGAGGGAAAAACCTATCTTGTCTTTGGCGTTGCGAACCGCAAATCGGTGGCCTGTTTTATCGCCAATATTATCCTGCGCGAAGGTGGAAATGTAATTTTCTCGGTTCTTAACGAGGGGAAAAAGAGGGAGGTGGAAAAACTTTTCCCGGACTCTCAAATCCACGTATGCGATGTGTCAAGACAGGAGTCGATAGAGAGAATGGCCGAGGATGTGGGCTCTGCTCATCCTGTTATCCACGGCGTCGTCCATTCCATCGCTTACGCGAACTATTCGGAGGGAATCAAGCCGTTCCATGAAACGAAAAAGGAGGATTTCATGGAGGCTCTCGACATTTCATGCTTTTCGCTGGTGGCCATATCGAACGCCCTGAAACCGGTTCTTTATAATAAAGCGTCGGTGGTGACGATATCTATTTCGACGACGACTATGGCCGCGTCGAACTATGGATACATGGCGCCGGTAAAAGCCGCGCTCGATTCCGCGTTATCGTTTTTGGCTAAAAGCTTTTCAGAATTTTCCGAAGTCCGCTTTAACGCGGTGGCTCCCGGTCTTCTGAAAACATCGGCGTCGGCCGGTATTCCCGGATATGTTGATTCGTACCTGTATGCCGAAGCAATGACTTTGCGTAAAAAAGCGGTGACAACTGAAGAAGCGGCCAATGTCGCGGCGTTCCTATTAAGCGGCGCCTCCAGCGGCGTTACCGCGAGGAAAATTGTGGTAGACGCCGGGATGAGTGTAAATTATTTCGACCAGGATATGATCGGCCGCGCTCTTAAGCGGTAACCTGCTTTTTAATCAGCGAACAACGCAGAATTCCTTCGGAAAAATATCATAAAACTCATTTTATTTTAATATTGAGGTTGTAAATTTATGACAGTTTGTGTTAAGTTGACTCTTAGAGAGCCTTGATAATTGTTGATATAGTGTAAGAAAGCTGTTGGGGTTAAAAATAACTCCATTGATTACAATGTGTTGCAATTCTTATATTTACAGCAAATCGCTATCGTTGATGATTGCTCATAGTTAATATTATATTACCCCGATTATTTATATTATGGAGGAGAGATGAAGCAAACATTTCGTGACAGGTTACGTTTGTTAATGAAAGAGGATAAACCGTACACATGGGCCAGAAAAATAGGTATTGAAAAGGGACTGTTTCAGTATTACTGGCAGAAGGGAAAAATCCCGACCTACGATAATCTTATAAAAATCCAGAATTTCACTGGTTGCTCGCTCGACTGGTTGCTGACCGGCAAGGCGGTTGCCGTAGACCAGCTTGAAAGCCTGCCGATGGTTAAAGAGTTGAGTCCTGTTTATGGTGAAATGAATCTTCGCAGGATCAAATCTTTGGAAGATGTAAAATCTGTTTACGCTTCAAGAGATATCAAAGATATCGAGTTGCTGGAAGGTATCCTCGAAAAACTCGGGGCCGGAATCAGAAAAAGACCAGTCAGAAAAAAATAAGGGAAATCCGGCTTCCTCACGGCTGGAGCGGAGATTTTACCTTCCCCGACCGTTATTTTTTCCTTCCTTTTTTACTGACAGCCACTCTGGGCGCTAAAAGGTCAAATCTATATATAGCGGGAAAAGCAACGCGCGAAGACAAGCCTGAAGTTTTGCAGGTCGAGCGTGGGCAGAAGAGCCAGAAAAACAAAAAGGACGCTGTGGGCTCCATCCTTTGCGGATATTTCCATTATACGAAAACCCTCTTATTGTATGACCACTTCCTAATTCATACAACAAGAGGGTAATTGAGCGTGCTTTGTTTAATTTAATAGTCTGGTGAGTTATTTCCCCAGCACAGAGTCTTTACACGCTTTGGCCACGCGAAACTTCACAACTTTTTTCGCAGGTATTTTTATAGCCTCGCCTGTCTGCGGATTGCGGCCCATTCGCGCCTTCCTGTTGACCAGCACAAGTTTGCCCAGGCCTGGCAACGTAAAGCCCAGTTTAGACTCCTTGTACGCTAGTTGGGCAAGATCCTCAAGAATC
>DRJW01000352.1 GCA_011052055.1 Nitrospirota bacterium | reverse complement strand
CTTGCCCCGATGAGCAGTCCAAATTTTTCTTCATTCTGGTTCACCAGAAGCCTCTGCCGAATCTCCTGTATGATAATATGTGCGTTTATCTGGGCAAAATAGCTCAATATAACCCAGGTAACGATGACCTGCCGCGAAAAAACAGCAGAGGTTTTTGTGGCAAAACCTATAAATACAAGAAAAAGCGCCACAGCGCTCCATGCCTTAAATAGCTTTATAAAAGAACCAAGAGTATCTGTGTGGCGCCTGTACACGCCGAAGCTATTGTATAAAATCCACATCAGTAACAAAGTTGTCACGGCCAGAAGACTATAATGATCATTAAATTCCGCTCCTCTGGTGTACACCATAATGTACAGTAGCCCACAGACGATAATGCTATCGATCAACATCCGCGCCCAAATGAAGGGGGAATAGTACTGCCGCATCAAGGAACGTTGCGAAGAAATATTATTCATATATTGCCACCAGGGGCCTGCCTTTTAGTCAAAAATCTCACTCGAGATGAAGTATTCCACCATAGCTTGATAAACAGTGTCAATAACTGCAGGTTTTTAGAGCGTTTTCCAGATTCAGTTAAAAGCAAACGACGCTAAAATCGTAAACTATTGTTACGCGGCCTTCTTGCGGAGTCAATCAACTTCTCAGCCAGCCTGGCCCCCTTGACAGGCTTGAACTATCAGCGTGAGAGGTTGTTTGCCGCAGGTCATGTATTTGTAGAATTTCTTTGTGTCTGTTTTGTTTCTGATCTGATACGATTTTAACCGGGTCGGCGTGGGAACCGACGCTTTTTAAAAACTTTCAACCATGAGAGGGACCATCTTACACATTTCGTTTTACTCTTAAGGGAACCTCTAAAAAGCGCTTTCGTAGCGAGATCGAGCGAAAAGTCGTCAGGCGAGACTGCGAGACAAAATAGCCGCAAGCGTAGTAGAACTACTCTGAGGACGATTTTGACTCGTCAACGAAGCATGGCGCCTTTTACAGCCGATTGTAGCAGAAATGGATTTTTAGAGGTTCCCTTAAATCACGGAGAAATTACGCAATGGACTCAAGCGCTGAAGTCAACATCAGACAAGACCCATTTATCGAAGGAATGTTGAGCCGAATGTCGAAAGATGTCAGCGGCGCTTTTTCTGACGATCAACTGCTCGCCCTCAAAATGGCGCTGAGCGGAAGAAAGTGGGGAACCCATGCCGTTGATATCCGGCGCTCCATAGGTTTCTGGCGGTGGCGCTACTATTTGGTTTTGGTCGCCGGTAAGGAAAGGCGCGCCATAACAGATCGCCAACAGCGGGCGGTCCGCTTCACCTTAGCGGTTTTCATTACGATTTTCTTCTCCTTCTCCACCTTAATGGGATTGGGAATCGCTTATATTATAAAATCATCCCTCGGCATCGATATAATTCCAAGTTACTCCCTGGGGCTGTGGGACTGGTTTCGCGATTATATATCACAGTAGCCGCCATGGAAAATCTGACGAGGCGGGGCGCATATAACTCGCGCTGTACTCTCGTTTTGTAAAGCCGCCAAGCCTGGTTATCCCTCCGGTGTCTCCTGCGGTTTACCTGTGAAGTAACCTTGGGCTCCGTCCACATGCAATTCGCGCAAGATCCTGAGATCCTCGTCCGACTCAACTGATTTTGCGACCACATGAATATCCAGCCCGTGCGCGACTTCCGTTATAGCCTGGATAAATAACTGGTTGTCTTTGTTGGCGCCAATATCTTTTATGTAGCTTCCGTCGATTTTTATAAATTCCAGTTTCAGCCCCCTCAAGTAACCAAGAGAGGGGGAGGAGGAGCCGAAGTTGTCTATCGTGACTTTTGCGCCGGTTTCATTTATAGAGTTGACCAGTTTCCCGAAGGACTCAATGTCTGAAAGCGCTCCATATTCCGGTACTTCAAAGATAATCCGCGACGCGGTTACTTTGTTTTTACTCAACGTGTCCAGGAGCCAGTCCACGAAACCGGCATTATGGACGGACGCTGAAAAAAGGTTGATCGCGTACACTTTATGGTGTTCGGACGATTTAACGATCAAATCCAGAAGGTTTTGGACGAGGATCCTGTCAACTTCCATCGTCAACTCCAGCCGCTCGACCATTGGCATGAACACTGCGGCTGGTATAAGAGAGCCATCCTCCCCATTGATGCGGGCCAGCGCCTCGTAGTGCATCGTCGATCCGTCGATGATGGCCTTGGCGGGTTGATATAGGAAAGAGATGCTACGCGCTTCGACGACACCCTCAATGACACCTTTCCACTCGTGCGCTCCCATCACTTCGGCTTGCTGAAGCGACTCGGCTTCGTAAATGTGCCAGGCGTTTGGCCCTTTTTGCTGAGCGTGACGCAAGGCCATGTCCGCCTGGGCGAGAAGTTTAGAGGCGGTTTGATCGAGGCTGTAGAACCCGATTCCGATATGGGCCACACCTTTTTCCAAACCTTCGATCTCGAACTCCCCCAGACCGACGCCTATCAGCTTGGCCAGCTCCTCGGCGTCTTCCACGGTCGTGTTGTGCGCAAGCACGGCGAATTCGGCGCCGCCAATACGGGCCAGGATAGCGTTTCGCATCCCTTTTGTTTTTTTCTTGAGCAGGTTGGCCACCTCTTCAAGCAACTTGTTGCCGTCCCCCCATCCAAAGCGGGTGTTGTACTCCACGAAATCGCCTATTCGAACCATTACCAGGGCGCCCTGGGATATCTCATCTTTGGCTGTGACCATATGCTTAAGCTGTATATCAAAGCTTCGCCTGTTGCCCAGCCCCGTCACCTGATCCTCATACGCTTCCCGGCGCATCCGCTCTGCCAGGTCGGTCTGCTCTGTCACGATTCGCTTGACTTTCCTCGACATCTTATTCATGGCGATCACAACGCTACGCAACTCCTTTGTCCACGGCAGTTTTTCAAGAACAGGAAACTCCCTCTCCGAGATGGCAAGCGCCTGGCCCTCCACCGCTTTTAGCGGCGCAAGGACGATTCGTAAAACAATGACAAGCAAAATCCACACAAAAACAAGGCCGCCCGTAAACCACCAGAAGGTTCCCTCAGTGCTTTCCCAAAGCTCCACGTAAGCGTAGCCGGGGTGGCTCCGCACATAAACTTTCGCCCCCGGTTTCCAGCCGGCTGATATCAAAGCCTCCTGCCTTGGCGTATCAAGGGGAATCAGTTTTATAAACCAGGGCGGCACTTCCTCTATCTGGACTTCATTGAGCCTCTCGACAAGCTTTGAGCCGTCAGATTTCTCTACGGTTATCTCCCGGTAGTAGCCCCCGTCGAAAATCGCGTTGACCATGGTGTCCATTGTCGCTAAATCTCCCTCTGCAAAACTCGGCTGAAGCGACAGACCAAGAGATGTGGCGGTATCCTGCGCGTGAGATTCAAGTTGCGTCGCAAGATATGAGCGCATATTGTTGATGCTTTTATAAAAAGTCCCCGCAAATCCCAGAAGGAACAGTAAAGAAATAATTATTATTAGCTGACGCGACAAACTCATTTTCTATACCCCCTGCTCATGATAAACGCTCATGCTTTATCTAGTAAGCTCTTTTTCCATCCGCCGCCCCAAATCTTTCCAGAGACTCAGGCGGTCAGAAGAGCCGACACGATTTCCTTTTCCACGCTTTTTCGAAAGCCACAGGCCTTCACCATTAAAGCTATATACAGGAAGAAGATCCTTCCGTTTTGAAGCAAATTTGATTTTACCTATAAGGTTGTCGAGCACGAGAGGCTCTGCGTTCGGTGTTTTGTAGTAGGTTAGCACCATGTGGGCCTGATTAAGATCAAGCGCCTTTACATAGGTAATCAACATTTTTTTATCAGGAACTCCCAGCTCCCTGAGGGTGAAATATTTCGCAATGGAGAAGTCCTCGCAATCCCCGCCTTTTGTCGCCAGAAACTCGACTGGCGTCGCCCAGTAATCTTCCTGCTTCCAGTGTATTTGGTCACTCACGAATTTCATACGGTTAAAAAAATCATTAACAATTTTCAGCTTTGCGGCCTCACTTTTATTCTTGTTGCTTTCCATAAGCGCCTCCCAATCCAGAAGACGATTCCTTGCGCGTGAGCCGTATTTGTCGGCCACGTAGTCGAGCGCTTTTTTGCTCAGCCCTGCGCGGCCAGATATCGCTAAAGCCGTAAAAATCAAAATGACAAGAACTGTGGCGCTGGCGAACCTGCCGAATGGATGGAGAAGGGCTGTAAGACTTCCATCAGTGGAGTTGACCGTATATTTCTCTGTAACTTCTGGAGAAACGGCCATCTTTTTATTGCCAAACAATAGCAAAATATCAGACCGTTCCTTTCTACACCAGTGATAACGCTACTCGAATTATATCGATATACCGGATACCTGTCGAGATCTGAGTAAAAACGCGCAAACGGTCTGTTTATCTGACAAAATTACAAAGGGGTTAAACCCAAACGGAAAAATTCGCGCAAAAATGGCGAACCATTAAAGGGCGCCTCTAAAAATTGCTTTCGTAGCGAAATCGAGCGAAAAGTCGTCAGGCGAGACTGCGAGACAAAATAGCCGCAAGCGTAGTAATAACTACTCTG
>DRJW01000351.1 GCA_011052055.1 Nitrospirota bacterium | reverse complement strand
AACGGCATAAGTTTCACTATAGCCGAAAAAGGAGTTTTCGGGCTCGTTGGCGAGTCGGGGTGCGGTAAATCGACGACCGGGAAATTGATACTCCGGCTTTTGGAGCCTACGGCGGGCGTTGTAAAAATGGATGGTGAGGACATTTTTTCAGCTTCCGCCCCAAGGATGCGCGAACTCAGAAAAAAGATGCAGATCATTTTTCAGGATCCTTACGCTTCTCTCAACCCAAGAATGACAATAGGGTCGATAGTCTCCGAGCCGTTTTATGTGCATAACATCGGGTTAAAGCGCGATCGGCTGGATATGGCGGCCCAACTGCTAGCAAAAGTGGGAATGGGGGCCGACAGCCTGAACCGGTATCCGCACGAGTTTTCCGGCGGCCAGCGCCAGCGCGTGGGGATAGCGAGGGCCATAGCGCTCAATCCGAGGCTGGTCATATGCGACGAGCCTGTATCCTCGCTCGATGTCTCCATACAGGCGCAGGTCATAAACCTTCTTGTAGACCTGCAAGAAGAGGCGGGCATGGCGTACCTTTTTATATCGCACGACCTTTCGGTGATAGAGCATATGTGCGACAACGTGGGCGTGATGTATCTTGGAAAAATCGTCGAGATGGCCAGAGCCGGGGAAATATACACAAACCCTCTCCATCCATACACCGAAGCGCTTCTATCGGCTACGCCATTACCCGACCCCCAAAAAAAGGTCAGACGTATCGTGTTAAAAGGCGACGTGCCAAGCGCCATCAATCCGCCGTCCGGTTGCGTTTTCCATACCCGTTGCCCGTTAAAAATAGACGACTGCTCCAAAATCGTCCCTCCTCTGACAAAAAGAAGAAACGATCATTTCTCCGCCTGCATCGTCAGGTAATCATGGAAGTCATACTTGGATATGGCGGCGAGGAGCTAAAGCTAGAAACACCTCCTGCGCCCAAATGCAAAACTCTTGTCTGTACGCCACACGGCAAGCTCGAAGGAGGGCTGGCGGTTGACGACGCGCTGGATAATCCCATCGATTCGGAGCCTTTCTCATCGCTGTTTAAACCGGGAGATACGGTCACGGTCATTGTCCCTGATATTACCCGCTATTGCGGCGCCGATATTTTTCTCCCCCCGGTTCTCGACAGGCTCAATAACTCTGGAGTCGGAGATGACGCCATAATCATACTTTTCGCCAACGGGATACACCGTAAACAGACCAGTGAAGAGAAAAGATCGATAGTCGGCGACGAGGTTTATAGAAGAATCCATAGCGTCGATCATGACGCAAAGGATAAAGACCATGTTCTTGTCCGGGCTGAAGATTGCCAGGCGCGCCTGAACAAGCTGGCTGTGGAGCGCGGCAAACTGATAATAACCGGAGCCGTAGGGTTTCATTATCTCGCAGGTTTCGGAGGCGGCAGAAAAGCTGTCATGCCGGGCGTGGCGTCGTATGATGACGCCAAAAAGTTCCACAACCTGTGCATGAACCTGGATAAACCTGGGCGGAGCGCCTCGGCCAGGGCCGGGATATTGGAAGGCAACCCGATGAGCGACTATGCGTTTAAAATAATGAACGCGGTTAATCCGGTTTTTCTCATAAACAGCGTCATAGAGCCAGGCGGTAAGATTGCAGGGGTTTTTGCGGGCGATCCGGTTACGGCTTTTATCAAAGCTTGCTCTGCGGTCAAAAAAATGTCCACAGTTTCAATAGATTCTCTTGCCGATGTGGTTGTCGCCTCGTGCGGCGGAAGTCCGAAGGATATAAATTTTATACAGGCGCACAAAACATATGAATATTCAACGGGCGCCTTAAAGCCGGGCGGGAAATTGTATCTTGCGGCCAACTGCGGCGACGGTATCGGGTCGGATGATTTTATCGAATGGTTCAAAAGCGGTAAGCCTGGGAAAATAGAGGAGCGGCTGAGACAAAACTTCAGCATTAACGGGCACACCGCCCTGGCCACAGCCATAAAAAGCGATCTTTACGAAACTCATCTGCTATCGCGACTCGACCACGATATAGTCAGAGCCATGGGGATGATCCCGGCCAATTCGGCAGACTCATTTCTATCGGAAGCGTCAAAGGCGCTTGAAACGGCCAAATGCGGAATAGTCATCCCCCAGGGGGGATATATTCTGCCTGTTGTGGCCGAAAAAAATCGAACCAGCTCGCAAACTTAAAAAATTAATCTACCATGATTGATCTGTATTGACAGTGAAAGGCATGAGCGGATAGAACTTAACAAAATGACATTTTACAAACCCGTATTGCTGGCTGGTATTGCGTTTTTTTTCCTCACGTCAACCGGCGCCCACAGCTTTGAAACCTCGAATCGCCTGTCTGGCGTTATAGACAGGGCGGTGTCGAAAAAGTGCGTTAACCAGGGGAAAACGGGGATTTCGGTTGTGGCCCTGCCTTCTGGAAAACAGGTTTATGAGCGCAACGGCAAGCTGGCCCTGCTACCGGCGTCCGTGCAAAAGCTTATTACCACAGCTTCTGCTCTCCATTACCTTGGCCCGAATTACAGGTT
>DRJW01000350.1 GCA_011052055.1 Nitrospirota bacterium | reverse complement strand
GGGCTTCGCCTTACAACCGCCAGGTATTACACTCCGTCTGGCCGTCAGATAAATGGCGTCGGCATTGAGCCAGACATAATTGTGAAGCAAAGAGCGCCTGAGGCCGTCGCCGAAAAGGAAAAGAAAGCAGATGAAGATCAATCTGTAAAAGAAAAGATCAAAGCGAAGACTAACGGGGAGAAACCGAAAACCGTAGAGAAAGCTAAAAAACGCCCGATAGTCAATCTGGATAAAGATTATCAACTGCAAAGAGCGATCGGGGTGCTTAAAAGCTGGGAGATAATAAACGGAATACAAAACCGTGATTTGACTGCGGCGCGCGCAAAGTGAAAATTCCGGTTTCCGGCCGCCGCCAACCGCCGCCAATAACCTTCCTTTTTATCATTAAATCATGGCGGGCTCCGGTCGTAGAAAGATAAAGCGGAAGAAGAGCCGCGCCAGGAAAAAACCGACGGAACCCGGCTACTGGGTCGAGGCGCTTCTGGCCGTTGTTTTTATCACTCTTGTCGCGTTTATCTGGTCTTTTGTCTCTCAAAAACGTGTCGATCAGGGCGAGGTCAGTATAACCGCTTCAATGGGAGACGAAATCAAACATCCAGACCAAATAATCGAAGAAGATTCCGCAGACGCGGTCACACCGAAAAAACTGGCGGCGCCCACTCCCTTAAGACGGATAAAACCTCAATCTATCGCTAAAAAGCCAAAAAAATATTCCGGGGCTCCCAGCGTGGCCATCATCATCGATGATCTGGGGGCGGACACCGGGATTGTTGACAAACTATTCGCATTGAACATTCCGGTTGCGCTTTCAATTTTGCCATATCAAAAATATTCGCGCTCTATCGCCCTCAACGCAAAGAAAATGGGGCAGGTCGCCATGCTCCATTTGCCGATGGAGCCAAAGTCGGAGTCAAAAGATCCAGGCTCAGGAGCTTTGCTTGTCAATTTTGAAAATTTCCTCATCATAAAACGGATGGAGGAAGACTTTGCGTGGACGCCGGGAATAGAAGGAGTGAACAACCATATGGGCTCCCGTTTCACCGAAAACGGATCGAAAATGAGAGTTGTCATGGAGCAGGTTAAGAAAAGAGGTCTGTTTTTTGTAGATTCCAGGACAACTGCGGATACTGTCGCCTACAAAACGGCTCTTTCAATGGGTGTCCCCACAGCGCGGAGAAGCGTATTTCTCGATAACGACAGGGAGGTGGAGAAGATAATGTTGAATATTATGGAGCTGGCAAGAAAGGCGCTCGACAACGGATCGGCCATAGGCATAGGGCACCCTTATCGTGAAACTGTCGAGGCGATGGAAAAAGCCTTACCGAAGTTTGCGTCGATGGGGGTTCACATTGTGCCCATTACCGCGCTCCTGTCAACGGCGGACCGGCCAGAGTGATATAACGAAAGAGCGGGTATTACTTTTTCACTTCCTCAGAGTCATAAGTGACCAGTGAGTGAAGTTTGTACTTGCCCAGTTTTTCCCTGCCATCAAGGAAATTAAGCTCCACTATGCAGGCCATCTCCATGATATCGCCGCCGAGTTTTTCTACAAGCTTACCAGCCGCCTCCAGCGTTCCCCCGGTTGCGATCAGGTCATCGACTATTACCACTTTCTGCCCCGGCGCCACCGCATCCTGGTGTATCTCAACTTCGTTGGAGCCGTATTCAAGGTCGTACGACTGTTTGAACGTGCGGAAAGGCAGTTTGCCCGGTTTTCGCACAACGGCGACGCCTGTATTAAGAGCGTAGGCGAGAGCGGACGCGACTATAAAGCCCCTGGCTTCTATCCCGACGAAAAGATCGGGTCTGTTTTCGATGTACCTGTAGATGAGCATGTCCATAGCGCGCCGAAAAGAGCCGGCGTGAGAGAACAGCGTGGTGATGTCATAAAAAAGGATTCCCTTTTTCGGAAAATCAGGAATTTCACGGATCGATTTTTTTAGCTCTTCTGGCATCTGGCTCCTTAATATAAAAAATGGAAGAAAATCACTTTTTTACGTCTTCAATATATGAATCTTCGACCGCCTATCTGTTACCCTTAAACAATTGAGTAATTATTGAAGTGATGATTGTAAAATTACATATGCGCTAAAGCAACAGCTTTTATATAAAACCTCGCTGGATTCGCTCCAGCCTGAAACATAAGGTTCAAAAATAATTTAATGAAAAAGATAGTCTTTACTCTGGTTATATTTACCGCGTTTTTCCAGACCGCATCCGCCCAGCTTACTCCCAGCTCAGAGTATGCCACGTTTAAACAGGTTCAGGGCCAGGATGGATACAAGACGGGAGGTTCATTCCGGCTTTTGTTCGAGCTTAAGATAGAGGAGGGCTGGCACAGCCAGTCGCATAACCCGTCGCTAGACAGCCTTATCCCAACCAGGCTAAATATAACAGGGCAAAACGGTATAAATTTTGGCAGGGTCTCATATCCGCCGGAGATAATGGTGAAATTTTCCTTTACCGAAGAACCTCTTTCAACCTACAAGGGAACGGTTTATATCGGAGTGAACGGAACCGTCCCCAGCGGCCTTGCGCCGGGCGAATATCGTGTGGACGCTCTTTTGCGCGTCCAGATATGCGACGACAAAGTATGCCTGCCTCCTTCGGACATGACATCTGAGTTTAAGATAAAAGTTGTTGATGAGAACACGCCGGTTAGCCAGTTAAACGCTGAAATCTATAAAAAACAGGATTTTCTTTTTTCTGCCGTTTCGACCCCTTCCGGGGGGGCGGGCGATGTTAATGAAATCAGGGACTATCTTGACAGTAGCGGTCTTCTCCTCACTTTCCTGTTCATTTTTTTAGGAGGCCTCGCTCTCAACCTTACACCGTGCGTTTATCCTCTTATTCCGGTTACCATCTCCTATTTCGGAGGCCAGAGCGAGAAGAAAAAGGGAAGTGTTGTTATCCACGCCATTTTTTACCTTTTGGGCATGGCCGCCATGTATTCCGTATTGGGAGTGGCCGCCGCGCTGACAGGAAGTCTTTTCGGCGGAATGTTGCAAAGCTGGCCTGTGATTATGTTTATAGTGGCGGTTCTTGTGGGGCTGTCCCTTTCTATGTTCGGACTGTACGATATCCAGCCTCCCTCGTTTCTCGCCGAGATGGGCGGGAAAAACCGAAAAGGCGTAGCGGGCGCTTTTATGATGGGGCTTACAGTGGGAATAATCGCCGCTCCATGTATAGGGCCGTTCGTCATCGGGCTTCTCACTTTTGTGGGCGAGAGGGGCGATCCGATGCTCGGTTTTACAATGTTTTTTGTGCTCGCTCTGGGTTTGGGAACGCCATTTGTCTTTCTGGCGATATTTTCAGGCGCCATCACGAAGCTTCCGATGTCTGGTATGTGGATGGTCTGGATCAGGAAGCTGTTCGGTTTTATACTTTTGGGAATGGCCATATATTTTATGGAGCCGCTGATTCCCGCGTCTGTTTTTCTGCCGCTGGCGGGGGCGTTCGCCATCGTTTCGGGAATATACCTGGGCCTGATTTCAAAAGTGACAAACCAGGGCCCGGCTTTTAAAACCATGCGCTACGGCCTGTGCCTTGCCTTTGTGTCCATAGGCGCTTTTCTTATCGTTTCATCTGTTCAAAATAAAGAAAAACCAGAGATAGCGTGGAAAAAAGCGTCGCAGGCGGCCTTAGAATCGGCTTCCTCATCAGGCAAGCGGATTGTCCTGGATTTCTCGGCTACGTGGTGCCTGCCATGCAAAGAGCTGGATCATTTCACCTTTTCTGACGTGAGGGCGGTTGAGCTTTCAAAAAAAATCACACCATTAAAAGCTGACCTCACCAAGTCAGGCATCGAAGAGAACGAAGCCTTGAAAAAACGATTCAACATCGTCGGTGTGCCGACGGTTGTTTTCATAGGCCCCGATGGAAAAGAACGTAAAGAGCTAAGATTCGTAGGCTTTATCGACGCCGATGAATTTGTGGCTAAATTAAAGGCGCTTTTAGAGTGAAAGGCTGATAGTGGTTTTTCAGAAAACTTACGCTTATAACAGACGGCGATAAGGCATATACTTATTATCGAGTGTAGAGGAAGCTGTATATATTAAAGGGAAACCGTTGTGCCTGGATTGAGAGTGACCGGCAATCTCGCCATTATTCTGGGCGGTGGAAGAGGCTCCAGGCTTTACCCGCTCACTAAAGAAAGGTGCAAGCCTGCTGTGCCCCTTGGGGGGAAATACCGGCTCATAGACGTGCCGATAAGCAACTGCGTCAACAGCGGGCTTCGTGATATCTACATAGTCTCCCAGTTTATGAGCGCCTCCTTAAACCAGCATATCGCCCGCGCCTATCTCATGGATGTTTTCTCATCCGGGTTCGTAAGCATTCTGGCCGCTACGCAGACAGGAAGAGGCAAAGGCTCGGAAGACTGGTTTCAGGGGACAGCCGACGCTGTGCGTAAATGCATAGCGATGATGAACCCGACGAGATACAAACGTGTTGTCATCTTGAGCGGCGACCAGTTGTACAAGATGAATTATCAAGATTTGCTGAAGACGCACCTGGTGAAAAATGGAGACATCTCCATCGCCGTCCTGCCTGTGGAGCGGGAAAAAGTAGAAGATCTTGGAATAATGCGCGTAGATGGGAATGGCCGGATAATTGAATTCGTGGAAAAACCGCATGATCCGCAGGTAATCGACAGTTTGAAGGTGAGCGAGAGTTTCGCTGAAAAACAGGGGATTGAAAAAACAGAAAAAAGATGGCTGGCCAATATGGGTATATACGTTTTCGAAACACAAGTCCTCATCGACGCGCTTGCCGACGAGCGAATGATTGATTTCGGAAAGGATCTGATTCCAGCTTCGTTGTCTAAATATAATACCGTCGCCCATCTGTTCGACGGGTACTGGGAGGATATCGGGACAATCAAATCCTTTTTCGAGGCCAATATCCAGTTGGGCTCTCCCGATCCTCCGTTCGATTTTTTTGGAGGAGAGGCGGAAAAGATTTTTACGAAACAGAGGTTTCTGACCGCTTCCCGGTTTTTAGGGGCGCATATCGGCGAATCGGTCATAAGCGACGGATGTTATATCGGCGCTGGAGCTGAGATAATAAAATCTGTAATAGGCATAAGGTCGCGCATAGGCGAGCATACGCGTGTGGAGGAGTCGATTGTCATGGGGGCGGACTCAAGTGAGCGGAGAGGCGGGCTTTCGAGTGACGACAGCACAGGGCTTTGCAAAAATGTTGTCATTAAAAGAGCCATTCTCGACAAAAACGTCCATATAGGAGAGGGAGCGCAGATAATCAACGCCCGCAAAATGGAGCGCCATGACGGCGACGGATACTACATTCGTGACGGAATAGTGGTGATCCCCAAAAACGCTATCATTCCACCCGGTAAAATTATTTAACCTTCATCCCGGAAAAAGTGACGTAAACCGGACATCTGCCCACTTGCTTTCGCGCAAGAAAATAAATTCTGCGGTAGCCTCGGAAAAGTTATTTAAAAATGTAACGCTTTTAAAAATAGTAGGTTTGATTTCCTCTCAACGCTCACCACCCACTCTTTTTGTAGCCGGCAAGCGCATCATGGCGCCACAAACATGCATTAGAATATCATTCTCAAAATGTCAAAAAACGTTTCAAAAATAATATTAATTCTAGTAAAATGGTGAATTGGTTTTGATTGCCTGCTTCAAATGGTTGTGTTTAATGGTATCTGTGTATGCGTATCGAGTGGACCGATAAATTCAAAGCCGGGGTGGAGAAGTTCGATAGCCAGCACAAGGGACTTATCGCGTTGATAAACGAACTTCAGCGGATAATAAGCGTAGGAGGCGATAATAAAGAGCTGGAAAAAGTGGTGACCGAAATCTACGAGCATAAAAAGAATCATTTCGCCGATGAAGAGCGGCTCATGCTCGACCACAACTACCCTGAATTCGAGCAACACGCCAGGGATCACGCGGAGATGCTGGACAAGCTCTTAAAGTGTAAACAAGACCTGGTGACAGGAGATAAAATGGTCACTGTTGAGCTTGCGGGATTAATGTCAGACTGGCTGACTAACCATATTGCCGAAAAAGACTCCAGGTATGGCCGGTTTTTCAACGACAGGGGGGTTTACTGAAAAATAACAGGCGGGCTTGTTAGAGGCTCCCTAAAGACCCAAGGGCCGTGTCGGCCGCTTTTAAAGTCTTGTCGATATCCTCTCTCGTGTGGGCGAGCGACATGAAGCCTGCCTCGAACTGGGAAGGCGCAAGGTTCACTCCGCCCTCCTGCATTTTAGCGAAATATTTCGCGAACCGGTTTGTGTCACATGATTTGGCGTCGTCACAGTTTTTCACTTGCGTCAGATCAGTAAAAAACATGGAGAACATGGCGCCGACACGGTTGAGGACGGCTGGGATATTATGCTTTTTCGCTAGATATTCCAATCCTTCGCATAACAGGTTTGAAAACTCTTCAAGTTTTTCGTAAACGCCATCTTCTTTTAAAAGTTTGAGCGTCTCGATGCCTGCGGTCATGGCCAGCGGGTTGCCCGACAAGGTTCCCGCCTGATATATGGGGCCGGAAGGGGCCACCTGCTCCATTATTTCTTTTGCTCCTCCGAAAGCTCCCACGGGAAGTCCGCCGCCGATTATTTTTCCCATAGTCGTCAAATCGGGCGTCACGTCATACAGCTCCTGCGCCCCTCCGAAGGCGACGCGAAAGCCGGTCATTACTTCGTCGAATATCAGGATTACTCCATGCTCCCTGCAAAGCGATTTTAAACCTGCAAGATATCCAGGCTCTGGCGGTAATACGCCCATGTTGCCGACCACAGGCTCAAGTATCACGCAGGCGATATTGTCTCCCTCTTTGGTTAACGCTTTTTTCACATGGTCGAGGTCGTTGAAGGGTAAAGATATGGTCAGACTCGCCAATGCTGATGGAACGCCGGGCGAGTCGGGTAGTCCCAGGGTCTGAACACCGGAGCCGGCCTTGACAAGCAAAGAGTCGCTCGCGCCGTGGTAGCACCCGTCGAATTTTATTATTTTGTCCCTGCCG
>DRJW01000349.1 GCA_011052055.1 Nitrospirota bacterium | reverse complement strand
GAAGCGTACAAACGCGGTGTATCGGTCTACCTGCCTGGAACGGTCATTCCGATGTTGCCTTTCGAGCTATCGAACGTTATCTGCTCGCTGAACCCGGAAGTGGACCGGCTGACCATGAGCTGTATTATGACTATCAGCAAAAACGGTGATGTGATCGATTATAAGATCCGCGAATCGGTTATCCGCTCCGTTGAAAGGATGACCTACGGCGATGTGGCCGCCATCGTGGACAAAGAAGATTCGGCTCTGATCGCCCGTTACGACGGACTGGTGGACAGTTTCAGGGACATGAAGACCCTGGCGAAACTCCTGCAAGCCAAACGCAGGAAAAACGGCGCCATAGATTTCGACCTGCCGGAGCCGGAAGTGATACTCGATATCACAGGCCGTCCCGAAAACATCATAAGAGCAGAACGCAACGTAGCGCACAGGATTATCGAGGAATTTATGTTGCTGGCCAACCGCACCGTCGCCGAGCATATCGTAGACCGGGGCCATAGCGCCGTTCACCGCGTCCATGACAAGCCCGATCCACTTAAGATAGAAGCTTTCAAAGAATTTGTCTCCGCGTTCGGATTCCGCTTCGGCAAAGGCGACCAGGTCTCATCACGCAAGATGCAGGAGATACTCGCCTCCGTATCAGGCAAGCCTGAGGAAAGACTGATAACCCATGTCCTGCTTCGCTCAATGAAGCAGGCGCGCTACTCGTCCGAAAGCCTCGGTCATTTCGCCCTCGGTTTTTCCCACTACGCGCATTTCACCAGCCCCATCCGCCGGTATCCCGATCTTGTAGTCCATCGCGCCTTAAAAGAGCTCATTCATAAAGATAAGAAACCGGGAGCATGGAGCGAAAAAACGACAGAGATAGCCGAACACTGCTCCATAACCGAGCGGACGGCGGAAGAGGCCGAAAGGGATATGATCAAACTCAAACAGACCCAATACATGGCCAAGCGCATTGGGGAAGAGTTCGATGGAATAATTTCGGGAGTGACCAACTTCGGATTTTTCGTGGAGTTGCGCGAACCGGCTGTCGATGGACTCGTGCGCGTCACCACTATACATGACGACTATTACCATTACAAAGAAGCGGAGCATGCGCTGGTTGGCGAGAAGACAGGCAAGAGGTTCCGGCTGGGCGACCCGGCCCGCATCATTGTTACCAACGTGTCTACCGAGCGCAGGCAGATAGATTTTGAGTGGATCGGTGGCGAGAAGAGCAAAAGGAAAAGAAGCTCTAGCCTTAAGAGAGCTCCGGGAAAAAGGCGCGGGAAAAAACCGGTAAACAAACCAAAGAGGTTTGGCGGGAAAAAAAGGAAAAGATAAATGACCGGCAAGTGGAGCGACGCCCAGATGCGCCACGCCCTCGACGCCGTGGATGAAGGGCCGATGACCCAGGACGAACTCGACCGGATGCGAAAAGTGGGCGGCCGTCTATATGGGAAATGGCGCCAGACGCAATTGTTTTACTCGTCCTTAGAGCTTCCCTCTTCCCGCTCTAGCCATCTGTCGCCGGTCAGTGTAATACCGATGGCGCCCAGCGGCGCGGTCAGGATAATCGACAAAACCGCGATCGACAGAATGATCTCGCCTCCGGCCACTCCCATCTCAAGCGGCACGGCCCCGATAGCCGCCTGCACCGTCGCTTTTGGAATATAGGATATTACGCAGAAAAGTTTTTCTTTCATATTAAAACCGGCGCCAAGCACGGACAAATATGTTCCCGCGCTCCTGGCGAGAAGCCCGACGATGATAAGAGCCGATCCGGCCAGACCAGCTTGCCAGGCCACCTGCACGTTCACCTGCGCTCCGACAAGAACGAAAAGAAGAATCTCGGCGAATATCCAGACCTTGGAAAGCTTCTGTGATATCTTGTGCGCCCGTATCTCAGACTTTTCCAGGATTACAAAACCTATGGTCATCACGCCCAGCAGAGAAGACATTGCAAGTCTGGTTTTAAGCTTGTCTTCGAGCCATGTCAAAATGATGGAAACGCAGATAAGGGCGATGGTCATCTTTGTCGCGCGAAAGTTATAATGCTCGAACAGCCTGTAAATTATGTAACCTATGACGGAGCCTGCGATGATCCCGAAAATTATCGATTCCGGGATTTCAAGAAGTTTCCATAATCCCGCGCCATCGCTCCCGCTATACATTCCCAGCAGGATCGTGAAAATGACAATCACGAAAACATCATCAACCGACGACGCGCTTAAAAGCAGGGTCGGGATGCCCTTCTTTGTTCCCCGTTTCTTTTCGATAAGGTTTATCATTAAAGGGACGACAACAGCCGGAGAGACCGCCGCCACTATCGAGCCCAATATGGCCGACTCCAGGTAGCTAAGGCCGAGCGCCCAGGGGCCCATCAGGGTAATCACCACCCCCTCGAACACCGCCGGAACACACGACATGGTAATAGCGGTCTTGCCCACTTTGTTTAACGTGTCTTTTCTTAACTCAAGCCCCGCCCGAAGAAGAATAACTATAAGGGCGACCATCCTGAAATCGGAGGAGACTTTGAGAAGCTCCGGGCTGATAATATCGAAAACGTACGGGCCGCAAAGAACGCCCACCAGTAGCATTCCGACAAGGCCCGGAAGCTTGATTTTCTCGAAAATATAATTGAAGAAAAATCCGAGCAGGGTTATTAACGCAACGCTGACGGCCATAAAAAGACTCCTTGCAATAAAAGATATTACACAGGAGTCATCAGCCACAAACCGGCGGTTATAAAGGAGAACTCCATTCCTTAGCCAACCTGTTCAATGATATCAAGCGCGGCGCAAAAGTCAATGTGTGGCGTTTAAGGACAGATCGCGTTATACTTTTCCGTCTGATTGCGGAGAGGTGACCGAGAGGCCGAAGGTGCACGACTGGAAATCGTGTGTACGGCGACGTACCGTGGGTTCGAATCCCACCCTCTCCGCCATTTTTATTTATACGATTCTGGAGGAATCGTGTGAATGAAAATATGTGGTGTGATTTGAACCCACATAGACAAGCGGGTTCGTACCGAGGCGCCCTTTCAACCGGGACGCCGACATATGAAGACGCGTAACGCCGAATAATCCCACCCTCCACCACCTACAAGGTGTCCGCCATATTAAACCGTATGACCCCGCAGGGGTTTCATCCAACAAAAAGAATGTCATGCCGGACTTCGATCCGGCATCTGCCAATAAAAAAAGACGAGACCCCAGATCGTGTCCGGAATGACAGTGTGGGCGCCGAATAATCCCTTTCTCTTTTCCACGCCCGCTATTTCAGCCCTTTGTTTTCAGAGTTTATGGTAAAATTTCTACCATAAAGGGGGCGTAAATTGCGTTTATCAAAATCAAAACTGTTTGACCATGACCACCGGGGATATACGCTTATCGAGCTGATTATGGTGATAATCATACTTGGTATTTTGAGCGCTGTTGCGATCCCGAAATATATCGACCTTCAAACAGAAGCGAAAACGGCGGCGGCCAACGGCGTCCTTGGCGCGGCGGCGAGCGCATGCGCCATAAACTACGCCGCCCGGCAGACAAAACAGACCCCGCCTCCCGCGATCACCTCGTGTGATTTACTGCAAGGCGCCATCGACTCGTCCGGCGTGGCGATCACGACAGGCGGCAGTGGCCAGTGCGACGTGACTATAAACCTCTCTATCTACAGCTTCACCCTGGCAGGCGAAACCGCCGCCAGCCCCTGCAAAGTCACAAGAGTGGTCAGCAGATGGCCCGTGCCTTAAGAGGGTGTAAGGTAAATCTCACCCAACCAACTTCCCCTCGAAAGGGGGGAGATGTCAGGAGCGCCAGCGATTTTTTTACCCTTTCCTCCCTACGATAACTTCCGAGCGGGCGTCCATCCGGGTATCAGATTCGATTGTCAGGCCCGCGTCTTTCATCCATCCCGCGATCTCATCTTTGGTATAGACCCCTCCGCTCTTTGTGCCGAGCATCATCTGGATGGAGAAGACCGCCGCCGGGCCGGGATCATCGTCCGGCCCAAGTGTCATCTCATGGACGGCGAGGAAGCCTCCCGGTTTTACAACATTCACAGCCCGTTTTAACAGATCCGCCGAGCTTTGCCTGTCTATTATATGAATGATCTGCGAAATCAGAATCCCGTCGAACGGATCGCCGAAATCAAAATCGTCGGTGGTAAAATCCCCTCCCTTGAACTTTATCCTGTCCCCGACTTTAGCCCGCTCCAAAGCTTTTGAGACCACACTTTCAGACATTGGCCGGTCGAAAGCCACGCCTGTCAGGTTT
>DRJW01000348.1 GCA_011052055.1 Nitrospirota bacterium | reverse complement strand
TCGATTCCATCCACTATCACATCCATTATCCTTCCCTTTTTTTCGTTCAATAACCGTTTTGAAATTTCTCGCTGGGCGGTCATAAGCCTGTCGAATCTTTCGCGGGCCTTTGACACAGGCGTACGACTTGCGGAGAGTCTGTACGCGGCGCTCTCCTCCTCTGGCGAGTAGATAAACGCTCCAAGATGATCGAACCGGATATCTTCAACCATTTTCAGCAAGGTCTCAAAATCTTTATCCGTCTCTCCTTTAAAACCGACTATAAATGAAGTGCGGATCGAAGCGCCGGGAGCTGATTGTCTTATTTTCTCCACCAGATTTCTTATCGATCGCTCTGTCTCCTGTCTGTTCATTGCGGAGAGTATCCTGTCCGAGGCGTGCTGGAAAGGTATGTCGAAATACGGGACTACTTTTTCGAGACGGGAAAAACGTTCGAGCAGGCGGTCTGTGACAAGGGGCGGATACATATACATCACTCTGATCCATTCAATCTCCTCGATATCTGAAAGTTGGTCCAACAGGGCGCCAAGGCCGTTATCGAGCCGGATATCGGCGCCGTACAGGGTGGTGTCCTGGGCGACCACGACAAGCTCTTTAACTCCGCCGCTAGCAAGCTGTCTTGCTTCTCTTATAATTTGTTCCGGGGCGCGGCTTTTGTAAGAGCCTCTTATAAGAGGAATCACGCAAAACGAACAGTTGTTCGAGCATCCTTCGGAGATTTTCAGGTAGGCGAAGTGGGACGGGGAGCCGAGAATCCTGCGTGGGTCATCCGGGTCGGGCGGCGCCGAAACCTGGCCGCCCGCAAGCTCTTTTATTATCGCGTCAAGCTCGTCAACACCATAAATATGGTCGATTTCCGGAATTTGCGACATCAAATCGTCCCTGTAACGCTCAGATAGGCATCCGGCGACGCAAAGTTTTACTTCCGGTCTCGATTTCTTGATTTCGGCAAGGGCCAAAATGGCGTCTATCGACTCTTGCTTGGCGTCTTCGGTAAAGCCGCAGGTGTTGATAATCAGCGTATCCGCTTTTCTTTGATCGCCGGTTAATGTGGCGTTGTTTCTTTTGAGCGCCCAGAGAATCCGCTCGGAGTCAACCTGGTTTTTGGGGCACCCCAACGATTTAAGAAAGACTTTCAATTGTTAAAAGCGGGCTGTTTAAAGATTAGAAACTCGGTAAACGATTATTTTGGAGGATTCGCCTGGTCTGCGCCCCAAGTTAGCCTGACCTCGCCCAGCAGACTGGAGATATAAAGCCTCATAACGCCAAAGCCCGATTTGTCCCGCAGAAAGTTAATGCGGTAAATAGTGCGGAAATTTGGATCGAAAGGCAGGCTGGAGCTCCACGCAAGAGATTCAGAGTCTATTTTGGTTATCGACTCAGGACGCACCGGCCCGGTGTCCGATTGAAGGAAAACAGACCATTTCGACTCCGGGTCGTCCAAATTGCTCCGCTCCTCACCGGGAGTGTAAAGAGCCACAAAAAACTGGGCGTACCTCTCGCTCTCTTTGTTTTGTTGATCGGTTAAGCGCTTTATCTCATCGGTGGATAGCATGGACACCCTGGACGCTTTTTTTATCCAGGCGTCTCTTAACTGTTTGCTGTTATAAATGGCGTCGATAATTAATCTTGTGTCAAACTCATGATACAGCTTCGCGCTCCGGTTCCAGGCGGCCACTTCCTTATCCAGAGGGTCGCTAAAAAGATAGTACTTCGAGCCTGCCCCGCCTGTGGCGCAACCCGACAAGACAATCGCTGTTAAAAAAAAGGCGACGCCGCGCAATCTGGTCACCGCAGGTAATCCTCCAGTATCTTTATCCCGGTTTTAGACCTTAACTTTTCCTTGGCCAGCTTTTCGATCTGTCTTATCCTCTCCCTGGTAAGCCCCACACGCTTCCCTATTCTCTCCAGAGTGGCCGGAGGCTGGTCGAACCCGAAACGCATCCGTATTATAACCTCTTCACGTTTGGTTAATGTTTTAAGCAGTTTTTCAATATCATGGTGCAGGCAAAGCCTGATGAAATCCTCTTCGATACAATTACCTGATTCGGATTCTAGCATATCAATAAAAAGCGTTGAATTGTCTTCATCTTTCAAGGGAGAGTCGAGGCTCATGTAGCCTCTGTACACGCGCATAATGGTCTCAAGCGTGGATAGCTTTATTTCCATCTCGTGGGCCAGCTCATCCATAGCCGGCTCCCTCGACAATTTCTGGCGCATCTTGTCGATACATCGGGAGACTTTTAGCAATAACCCAGCCTGCTTTACGGGAAGCCGAACCACCTTGGCCTGATCCGCCAGGGCTTTGATTATAGATTGACGAATCCACCAGACGGCGTAAGTGATGAATTTGACGCCCTTGTCCTCCCTGTACCTTTGCGCCGCCATTATCATCCCAACGTTTCCTTCATTGATGAGATCAGCGAAAGAGAGGCCCATACCTTTATAGCGGCCTGCGACTTTAACAACGTATTTCAGATTATGTTTAACAAGCTCCTGGAGGGCTTTGTCATCTCCTGCGCGCGCCAACGCCATTTCTTCAGATTTGGAGAGAGGGTCGAAATGGCCGATTTCACGCAGGTACACGCTAAGAGACGAGGTGTTCTGTTCAAAACGGCGCCTGGGTGTCATGCCCTAAAGTCAGATAAAAACTAAACTATAGCTCTGGATGTAAACTGTAAGCTTCGCGATTCAGGCATATTACCATTATGTTGATTTTATTACTTCGCTTTCTAACAACGGGATCATTTCTTTCCATTCGGTCATAAGCGGGCCAAGCTCGTATTCGAGCAGATCGGCGACTGTAACCCAGTCTTTTTCTTTCTGGCTGGTCTGCATTTTTTTCGTGATGTCCAACAGCATTTCCTCGCGCTCTCCCAGGCTCTTGTTTTCATACGATAAATCAGAAAGCTCGGAGCCGGTGACAAGCCGGACGGAGCTCAAAAGCTCTATGAACGCTCCAATCCCTTCTATGGCCTGCACCAGAATCCTGTTAGCGTCTTCTGGACTGCCCACGCGAAACTGATCCGCCACCTCGCCGACTCCGGCGGAAAATCCTTCCAGGTACTCACTCATTCTTTTCAGCAAATCCACTACTTTCTCCGCCGGATTTTTCACCGTGTTGAAGCTTACTGTACGTATTTCCGATATGGGGGTCCCCCCTATGGAAGCTACGGAGCCTTCTTTAACCAGGGTGTCGTTGACGTAAAGCTCGGTGACAACTTCTTTTGGCGCGAAAAAGCTCTCCGCCACCTTTTCCGCGATGCCGGACAGATTTGACATTTCCGAGCAATCAATTTCTATAATTTTATCGTTAAGTTTGATAACCGGAGCCATTTGACTCTCCTATTAATCAGCGGATATGGGCGAGCCGCATTCGCCCCGCCTAACTCCACCAGTCTATCAGTACCAGAAGCAATCCGCCAAACAACTTTTGGGAGCCTCTAATAATCCATTTCTGCTACAACCGGCTGTAAAAGGCGCCATGCTTCGTTGACGAGTCAAATTCGTTGACGAGTCAAATTCGTTGACGAGTCAAAATCGTCCTCAGAGTAGTTACTACTACGCTTGCGGCTATTTTGTCTCGCAGTC
>DRJW01000347.1 GCA_011052055.1 Nitrospirota bacterium | reverse complement strand
CTTTAACCCCCGGACGATCACATCCGATAAATCCATTGTCCTTTTTCCTCACTGGAACCCTTCAAACAAGAGCATAATTTTGTTTACGACTTACCGTTACCGCAACCCCGACCTTTACGCCGTTAATTTCAAGACGAAAACCAGATATCCTATTTCCAGAAGGGTGGGGCTTAATTCGACAGGAGAGTGGTCGCCGGACGGATCGAAAGTGGCGTTTTCACTATCCCGCCATGGCAACTCCGACATTTACACATGTGACGCCGACGGAAGTGATCTCAAAAGGCTTACTTACGCAAGGTCGATAGAAACAAGCCCCACCTGGTCGCCCGACAGCCAGAATATTGCGTTTACCTCGGACAGATCCGGATCGCCGCAAATTTATTCGATGAAAATTGGCGCCTCCGGCGCGCGCCGACTTACATATAAAGGAAGCTACAACGACGGGGCAAGCTGGTCCCCGAAAGACGGCCAGATAGCCTATACCTCTCTTTTGGGAAGAAAATTCGACATCGCCATGCTGAATATCATAGACAGGTCTATCACCCGTCTTACTTTCGGGCAAGGCTCCAACGAATATCCGTCATGGTCCCCCAATGGGAAAAGTCTTGCGTTTACATCCACAAGAACCGGGAGCAGGCAAGTGTACACAATGAACGTCCGAGGCTCATCACAACGCCAGGTTACGTTTCTTTCAGGAGGCGGTTATCTGCCTTCATGGGGGCCGGATTGAAAAACCGGTTAAGCTTACGAAAATTGTTGAGAAAAAAGGTCTTTTTCTCTTGTAAAGAAAAAATGGGTTTGTTAAAGTTACTCGAAGTATCTAACAAAGCCACTAATTTATCACCGGGGTTTTAAAAAGTTATAGGGAGGGGCTATGAGCCAAATGCACAGCAATTTTTTTCGCGCGGCGTCCTTGGCGTTAGCAATGGCGGTTTTTCTAACGATGGGCGCCTGCACCAAAAAAGTAGTTAAAGAAACAGAGCCGGACACCGGAGCTGTGGCCGATGAGGTAACTACCCCTGAAGATCAGGAGCAGATGGGGCAAAGGGATGTGGGCTACGCCGCCGAGTCCGCCTTAAAGGATGTTAATTTCGACTATGACAAGTCTGACATCACCCCCGAAGCGAGATCCGTCCTGCAAGATAGCGCCGACTGGATTAGAAGCAATGCGGATACGAAAGTGCAGATCGAAGGTCATTGCGATGAGCGTGGGACCGAAGAGTACAACCTGGCGCTGGGCGAGCGACGGGCCAACGCCGTGAAAAATTATCTTATTTCTCTCGGTGTAGAGGGTGACAGGCTGTACACCATCAGCTACGGCGAAGAGCTTCCTCTTGATCCTGGGCATGACGATGCGGCCTGGGCGAAAAACCGCCGGGCGCATTTTTTGGTCACTAGATAAAAATTACGGGAAACAAACGCGCTGAACTGAACAGAGGGAGTCGCGCTTTGCGCGGGCTCCCTGTTCTGGTTTTCAGGCTTATTTTTTCATGAATCGATACGTATCCAGCCGCAAGTCAAAAAGACCAACGGCTTTGTCCATGCCATGAGAGCGCTCGTAACTGTTTTCTTTCTGATAACTCTGATATCCGTTTCTGGATGTGAGTCCTCGGCAAAGAAAGATGCGATGCTGATTAAGATGGACTCGATCAGCGATAAGGTCGGGTTTTTATACAAAAACGCAAAAGTCCAGGCCGATATGGCGGCGAACCTGAACCAGCTTCAAGATTCGATCGCGGCGCTGACGGGCCAGATTGCAGAGCTCAACGAGCGTACGCAGATGCTCTCTGGCAGGATAGAAAACGTGGAGCGGAGCGCTTCTACCAGGCGAGTGGGCGAAGATGTGAAATCGGCCAATATAAGGCTGGAGAAGATCAGCGAGTCTCTTGAGAGCTTGTCGGCCCATATTCACGCGTTCATACACTTGATGGAAAAAAAGAGCGGTATCAGCAGGTCAAGACATAGAAAAGCGGTAATAGCGGTTTTAAACTCCGGGGAGTCGGGCGAGATGATCCCCCCGGATGAGCCTGGAAATATTAATAAATTTAACAAAGAGACAAAAGGGCGGGAAAGCAGAACGCCGGAAGGGCTATACCAGCAGTCCTACGGCTTTTTCCTTCAGGGCGAGTATGACAAAGCGATTTCAGGCTTCAGGGGATATCTTTCCCGCTACCCGGATACCGACCTTTCCGACAACGCGGCCTACTGGATCGGCGAAGCGTTATACGGCAAAGCGGACTATTCCGGCGCCTCAAAATCGTTCGATGACATGGCGGAAAGCTTTTCAGCAAGCAATAAAGCTCCGTCCGCTCTTTTGGAAAGCGCCAAATCCCTTCTTCAACTCGATGAAAAAGAGGAAGCCGTTAAACGGTACAACCTTATTATCGAGCGCTACCCCACATCAAGCGAGGCCATTATCGCGACCGAGTGGCTGGAAGCGGCCAAGGCGGGAAAAACGCTGGAAAAAGCGCAGTAGTATCGGCATTTTCAGGTTGGATCCATGCTAAACATATTTCGTGAAAGCGCCAGAACATGGGCCATAAAGGCTTTGATATGGTTCGTGGCGCTAACATTCGTCGGAGCCGCTTTTCTTGTCTGGGGACAGGGAGGCGCCAGACGAGACGACATTGTGGCTGTCGCGGGCGATATCCAGATCAGCAGGGCGAATTATAGCGACCAGATCCGCAAGGTGGAGGATGGCCTGAGAAAGCAGTTTCCCGGCCAGATAAACACCGAGACGCTAAAGGCGTTAAACCCACCCGCCATCGCCATGAACGCGCTTATAGGGTCGGCGCTTCAGATGCAGGAGGCGCGAAAAGCCGGGATAGAGGTCACTGACGCGGAGATACGCGATTATATAACCAGAATGCCGGAGTTCCAGAGAGGCGGGGTGTTTTCTTCCCGAAATTATCTGGGAGTTTTAAAACGTAACGGATTTACGGCGAAAGCTTTCGAAGACAACTTAAAAAGCGATCTGCTGACCCGCAAACTCCAATCGATAGTCGAAAGCGCCGTCCATGTCTCCAACGCCGAAGCGGTGGATATCTATCTCGACCGGCGCCAGCCCCTGGTTGTGGAGTATGTGATTTTCAGGCCGGAAGATTTCCGGTCGAAGATCAAGGCCGATAAGAGCGAGATCAAGGAGTGGTTTGAAGAAAAAAAAGAAAGATTCGCGGTTCCGGAGGAGCGCTCGTTTTCAATGCTGATGGCCACTCCAAAGAGCATGGCCGATAGCGTGAGCGTCGACGATGAATATCTTAAATCCTATTTTGATGAGCATGTGTCCGAGTTTGAGACCGAGGAGCAGGTTAAGGCGGGCCATATCCTTGCGCAGGTCTCTCTGGCGGCGTCGAAGAAAGAGGCTGACGCGGCCAGATCAAAAATGGAGAAGGCGTTAAAAAGGATCGAGGCGGGAGAGGATTTCGCTGTGGTGGCAAAAGACATGTCGGAAGGGCCGTCGGCGCAGGCCGGGGGAGACCTGGGCTCGTTTCCGAAAGGGCAGATGGTAAAAAAATTCGAAGATGTGGTTTTTGGCTTAAAGCCGGGCGAAGTATCCAAGCCGTTTCGCACCGAATTCGGATGGCATATAGTCAAGACTTATTCGCACACGCCAATGAGAGTTCCCAAATTCGAAGAAATCAAAGATAAGATTGAGCAAAAAGCACGCGAGGCAAAGGCGTGGGAGATGGCCGACGACCTTATCAGTAGCCTGTCAGCCTCTCTTTTGGCCGGGCAGTTCGACGACAGCGCAAAATCCCATGAAGGTTTGAAACTGAAGCGTTACAAGGCTGTTAAAGGGGCGCCGATACCGGGGATAGACGAATGGAAAGTAGTTTCAAATGTTGTTTTCGACATAGAAAAGGGGACTGTGTCCGAGCCGCTGGAGCTTTCCGGCGGATTTGCCGTTTTGACCCTGAATTCCATTACGCCGCCGCGCATCCCTGCGCTTGATGAGATAAAAGATAAAGTGAAGGAGAGTTTCATCGAGGAGCGATCTTATGATATGGTCCGAACGAGCGCCGGTGAAATGGAAAAAGAAGTGAGCGGCGGCAAGAGTTTCAAAGAGGCCGCAAAAGCTGGCGGGCATAAAGTGTTGACGACGAAGCCATATTCCAAAGCGTCTTTGAGCGATCCCAAAACTAAAGTGGATGAAGGGATGGTAAGAGAGGCTTTTTCCATGGAAGTGGGTGAAACCGGAGCCGCGTCCACACGCGTCGGCTCGGCTGTGTTCATGCTGTCGTCGAGGGGGGATGTCGATTTAAAAGAGATGAAGGCCGGCCTGCCCGCGTTCCGCCGGAGCCTCGCCAGAGCCAAAAAAGCCAGGGTCTACACGGAATACCTGGCCGCCTTAAGAAAACGGGCGGAGGGCAAAGGCGAGATAGAAATATTGATCGACGTTAAAAAAATGAATTAAACTCTTATTCCTTTTCTTCGTCATCACCGTCCAGAGCGGCTATCGGCAATTTCTGTTGTGATCTGAGGCTTTCAATTTTTTCCAGAGGTTTTTCAAGCGCGTTACGGCGGGTTGTTATGACCGCATTATACTCTGTCCGCGCGGCCTCTATTTTTTTTCCAACAGCCTCTAGCGACTCGATGAACTTGTCCCATTGCTTTTTGAAAGCTCCGAAAAGAG
>DRJW01000346.1 GCA_011052055.1 Nitrospirota bacterium | reverse complement strand
GAACACCTCCCCTTAATCCCCTCCTCAGACAAGGAGGGGAAAGTTTTACGCGGGATGACATTTTATCTTCAGACTCATTTATCGATTGAAAAACACTCCGTTACATTATGATTTGCAAATAAACTTTTACCGTGACATTTTTCGGGGTTACAATGCCTGAAGGAATTTGAAGCTTTTACAGGAGACGGTCGATGAAAATGACAAAGCAGAAACTTATAGCAAACCTTAACAAAGATATCGAATGGGAATATTCTGCGGCCATACAGTATGTCCAGCACGCCTCGATGATCACCGGCGCCAAATATGGATCGATCCAGAAAGAATTGCTGGTACACGCGCAAGAGGAGCTTCAGCACGCCGTGATGGTGTCGGATCAGGTCAGCTACCTGGGAGGGACGCCGAGCGTAAAAGTCGAGAAAATAAAAACATCCAAAAACAGCTTCCAGATGCTAAAACATGACCTGGAGGGCGAAAGACTGGCCATCAAGATGTACAAGCAGAGGATCGGGCAGGCGGAGGCCCTCAAAATGTACGGGTTAAGGCGAATTCTTGAAGATATCCTGATCCAGGAAGAGGAGCACGAAAGGGATATCCTGACCGTCACCGAGGATTAGCGGATTCATATTTTTATCCCGAAGAATGAGTCTGGCCTCATTCGCCGAGTCAAATCCCATCCTGCAGGCTTTTTTCGCTACCTTGTTCACATGGCTGATGGCAGGTGTTACAGTTATGATGATTCTTGATGTTGGTTCTGGCTAAAAAACAGGGCTAATATTACAAAGGCTAAAATGACATCAGACAACGCAGAGGAGATCGGCCCGATGGACGAAAATGAAATCAGGGGGCTGACAGTCATTTTCACCGGCGACGGCAAAGGGAAAACTTCCGCCGCGCTGGGGGGCGCGCTCCGGTGCATGGGGCATGGCTATCGCGTCAAGGTCATCCAGTTTATCAAGGGCGAGATAAAAACGGGTGAGTTACGCCTTGCCGAGCGCCTTAAGCCTGACCTGGATATTACACAGGCGGGCCGTGGTTTCACCTGGCTTGATGACCACTCCGGCGAAGAGCATAAAAAGGCGGCCGATGATGGCTACGAGATGGCGCTTGAGGCTTTGGAGTCGGATGAATATAAGACTGTCGTGCTGGACGAGATCTTCTACGCGCTACAAGCGGGTCTTGTCACCGAGGAGCAGATATCGGCGCTGATCGACAGGAAGCCGCCTGAAACGCATCTTGTCCTTACGGGCCGGTCAGCTCCTGAAAGCATCATCGTAAAAGCTGATCTTGTCACCAGCATGCAGGACGTCAAGCACCCGTCGCGACAAGGAATCCCCGCCCAGAAGGGGATGGATTACTAGTCTTGATTTTCGTACGAGCGTAGGCGCGACATTCCGCCTGATCCTCCAGATCAGATATGCCAGATATTAAGAAATAGCATTTGACACAAGCTTTAGTTGTATATACAATTATCTTTAAACAAGGAGTGTATATGAAAAAAACGCCAGACAGCGATTGCTCCGGCGAGATCGGCGCCGCCTGCATAGGCGCAAGGCTGAGGGTAATAAACAGGGTTGTCACCGGTGTGTACGACGACGCTATCCGCCCGTTCGGGATGAAAATAAGCCAGGTGAACATCCTTGTTGTCGCGTCACAACTGGAGGCGGCCACTCCTTCGAAGATAGGATCGATTCTGAAAATGGACAGGTCTACCATCAGCCGGAATGTGGAGAGGATGAAAAGGAAAGGATGGCTTAAAAAGGCCTTCTCGACCGATGATAACCGGTCACATCTGCTAAAAGTGACACCTAAAGGAAAAAAAACGCTTACCGATATTCTTCCCGCCTGGCGAGACGCGCAAAAGGAAACGATAAAAATCCTGGGAAAAAAAACGACCGGAGCCATTTTCGAGCAGGGTAACAAAATCATGATGAGCGGGTTTCAATAAACACGAGGCTAGGAAAATCAGAGGGTCAGTTATATAAAAGGAGAGAAAAATGCCGGAGGTAACTGGACAAACGCAGATCACAAATTCTCTCGGCGCTTTTGAAGATGAGTCGGGAAAGATCGACGCTCAATGGCTCAAAAAACTGTGTATCGACGCCGGCGCGGACGACGTGGGGCTGGTGGAGATAGGCAGGGGCGCGCTTGCCAGTCAGCGTGATGAAATCCTGGCTGTCTATCCGAAGACGAAGACACTAATCTGCGTAGCCTGCAATATACACAGAGAGAGCGTTCGCGCGCAGGCGCGGGTGATAGCCAACATCGCCTTCCACAACGTCGGCCACCGGCTGAATAGTGTGACAGGCAAAGTATTGCTATCTTTGGAAAGTCTGGGAGTATGGTCGGTGAGCGACTCGTGGGGTTTCCCGATGAACGTGTCGGAGAAGTGGCCCGGTAAAATGTGGGCGATCGAGCAAAAACCGGTAGCGGTGGAGGCCGGGCTCGGAGCGATGGGGCATAACCGCAACCTGCTCCACCCAAAGTTTGGAACCTACGTTTACCTTGCCGTTATCGTCATAGACAAAGATGTGACCGCCTGCGACAGGCCCATCGCCTACAACCCATGTATCGAGTGCAAGCTGTGCGTTGCGGTCTGTCCTTCAGGCGCGATAAGCGAAGATGGCGCTTTTGATTTCTTTTCATGCTTTACGCACGACTACCGGGAAAAGCTGGGCGGGTTTTCCGACTGGGTGGAAAACATAGTCAAAAGCAAAAGCGTCTTCGATTACAGAAAGAGGGTCAGCGACAAGGAGACTGTCTCTATGTGGCAGTCACTCACTTTCGGCGGGAACGACAAATGCGCCTATTGCCTGGCGGTCTGCCCGGCGGGAGCCGACGTGAAAAGTCTCTACGAAAACGACAAAAAGGCTTTTGTAAAAGAGATAGTAAGACCATTGCAAAACAAAGAGGAGACGGTCTACGTGGTTCCCGGATCGGACGCGGAAGATTATGTTCGGCGCCGGTTTCCACATAAAACGGCAAAACGTATCTCCAACGGCATTCGGCCAGGCTCTATAAAATCTTTTATTTT
>DRJW01000345.1 GCA_011052055.1 Nitrospirota bacterium | reverse complement strand
CTCTATTTGCGAAGAGAACACGGGCGCCCCACGCCGCTATCAGCGTGACACTGGGCCTGCTGGTTATTTTGTGGGCGGCATTCTCAAATCAACTGGGGCTACCGTTTTCAAATCCTCTCCACACGCTGATGACGACAGTTATAGGAACGATGGTTATATTTATAGCCGGATCAATTATCTCCATCCGCCGCCCGTACAAAGCGCCATGAGCAATTATCTATTTCTCCACCTGGTAAGGCCGCTTTTTACCTTCCACAGCGTGCACCAGGGTCTGAACAACATGATGTTTGCCATTCTTTTCGATCACCATGAAATCCAGGTCATATTTTTTACCTTTAACATCAGTAAAATCAGCGCAACTTACAAAGAAGTTCCCTTTTTTTACGATTCCATCATGCAGTTTGTCCAGTTTGAGCTTCTTCAACTCTCCGGAAACAGGATCATAATGCAAAAAGTGACCATCCAATTGCGATTTAACAATAAAATTAGTCATCTCCCGTTGAATGCCTTCCCGTTGTTTACCCTTGATGCTGGGATCATTTCCGGCAAAAGCGGGGGATGTGAGGACAAAACCAAAAGTGGCCATAAACGTGAAAATAATCAGTTTTCGCATCAGTTTCCTCCAGTCATACAAAAATCATATTATTGGATCTAAACGATTGTTCATAATTTTTCCACCTATGACACTTTAGACGACAGGAGAGTAGATTTATTCCATAGAGGCTTTCCTGGATGTCTGCGAAACTTGTATCGGCATGGCAAATCAACCGGGAAGAATTATATCGCGGCTTCTCCGCTCGCAACGCGGTGTCCGGGGCGGCGGGAGAGATTGCCGCGCTTTGTGCTCGCAATGACAATTGGCAAGCGCGCTTAAATAGCGCCACTGATCGGTAAGGAGTGGAAAGGATTTGATTTAATATCCGAGCTACACGGTGACGGCGCCTAGGCGAGGCGCCCGGATTCTAGACCGAGGCGTCGAGCTCGTCTTCGTCGTGGATGAATTTGCGCAGTTTGGAGCGGAGGCGGAAGACGCATTTAGTGTGTATCTGCGATACACGCGATTCGGTGATATCCAGCACCTCGCCGATCTCTTTCATCGTCAGCTCTTCATAGTAGTAGAGCGATATCAAAAGCCGGTCTTTTTCGGGAAGCTCGTCTATGGCTCTTGCGATGATCGACCTTATCTCGCTGAGCCTTGCCAGGGTTTCCGGGTCGGTCTCCTTCGTCCCGGCCAGGACTTCCATCAGATCACGTTTTTCTCCGTCCTTGCTTGTCCCGCCAAGATCCTCGATAGAGAGGATCGGCTGGCCGGAGGATTGCTGGAGGAAGGTATGGAACTGCTCAATGGACAGACCCATCGCTTCGGAGATTTCGTCGTCTTCGGCGGGTCTTCCTAGCTGTTGCTCCAGCTTGGCGTAGGCGGACGAGACGGTGGAGGCTTTTTGGCGGACGGAGCGGGGCACCCAGTCTAAAGAGCGCAGTTCGTCGAGCATGGCGCCGCGCACCCTTATTTCCGCGTAGGTTTTAAACTGAGTCTCCTTGTCCGGGTTGAATTTTTCTATCGCGTCGATCAGCCCGATAACACCTGCGCTGATAAGATCATCCACCTCTATGTTCGGCGGAAGGCGCATCGCCAGCCTATGGGCGATGAATTTTATGAGCGGGGAATACTCTACTATCAGATCGTCCGCTTCGGGAGTGCCCAGCTTGACGCCTCCTTTAGGAGGCTCGGAATAAAGTTTTTTTATCATCGGCCAAATTTAGAATAATTTTCAGAATCTATTGAATTTTATATGCCCGGAGCCGAAGTGTAAAGCATCAGGTTATAGACGCAAAGTTTTTAAGCAACCTATTTTCCCCCTTCCTTTTCTTCGTTGTTTTGCTCAGACGGCTGGAATGTGTCTTTCGGGATGGAATCAGGCAGGCCGGAAGGGTCGTATAAAAGCGCGACCGCGACCAGTTTTCCAAATAAAAAAAATATGAAACCTGCGATAAGTCCTCTTAACAAGGCGGTTAAAACCTCCGTTCCAGAGGCCATAGCCACGAATCCGGCCACTCCAAAGGCGAAAACGCCCAGAGCCGATGCGAGTTTACGGGCGATATCAGTCATTATTTACAATATTACAGCATTTCAAGCGAATATCCTGCCCCATTCGATATCTGACGGGGACAAGGTTTCTGTAAGTGTTCTCGCTATGTTGTGTATGCATATCGACGCCTCCGACGTAGGATATATGTCTGTGAACAGCCTCTGCTTACGCACTGCGTCTGGAACCGACTTGTCGGCGAAAATGTGGCCCAGATAATCGATCCGGATATTCAGTCCGAACCTGTCGGATACTTGAGAGAGACGGTTATAGACCTCCTGCCCCTCGCCGGCTTTTCTTACGCTGTTTACTATAAGCTTGAATTCACGTTTATTATACTCTTTTGAAAGGACTTTCATAACTGCGTAGGCGTCGGCGAAAGAAGTCGGTTCTGTGGATGTTATAATCGCCGTATCCTCCACCGCCGAGCAAAAGTACATAACGTTGTTAGAGATGCCTGCGCCGATATCGAACAAGACGTAATCGTACTTCTCTTCTAGCACTTCAAGCTCCGTTTTCAATATGAGCATCTCCTCGCCGTTAAGGTCGTTATACTGGCGGGCGCCCGACCCGGCTGGCAGTACATCGATTCCCCCCGGTCCCTTTATCAGAATCTCCTGCATGCTACGCTCGCCGGATATGACGTGTTGCAGTGTGTGCCGGGGCACGAGACCCAGCAGGATATGGATATTTCCCAATCCCATATCCGCGTCGAATACAAGAGTCTTTTTGCCCATTCTGCTTAAAGCCAGCGCCAGGTTGGCGACTGTGTTGGTTTTGCCAACGCCTCCTTTTCCTGAAGCGACCGCCAGACCACGCAACTGTGCGCTATGGCTTGAGGCTTCACGAACCGGTCCCCGGCCCATCCCTCTCGACAACCTCCTTAGAGTGCCTGCCTGATCCATTGTTTATCTCCTAATTATGATTGATAGTCTGTTGTTTTTTGTTTTGATCCGGTTTGAACATGGAGCCGATAAGACGCTTTGCGCCTGCTTCTTCTATATCTTCGGGCACCCGCTGACCGGTGGTGAAATACGATATAGGTATTCCTGTCCGGACATGCTGGTTGTACACCGGGCCCAGATTCACCGCTTCATCGAGCTTTGTGAAAATCAGCCCGTCGACCCGGAGTTTTGAAAAATTCCTGATAGTCTCCTCCATCTGCCTGTCGGAGGCTGACGCGCTAAGTGTCAGTCTTGTTTCAACACCTTCGATGGCATCGAGAAAGCGTCCGAGATCGTCGAGCTGGGCAATGTCGCGCTGGGATCTTCCGGCGGTGTCGATGAGAACCACCTCTGCGTTTCTAAAAGAGCGCAGGGCGTTTTTCAGATCGCCCGGCGAAAGGACAACTTCCAGGGGAATGTTAAGTATTTTCGCGTAAATCTTTAACTGCTCGACTGCGGCGATTCTGTATGTATCTATTGTAATGAGGCCGACTTTCTTTCCTTTCATTGTAAGGCCGGAGGCAAGCTTTGCTATGGTCGTGGTCTTGCCAACTCCCGTAGGGCCGATCAAAGCGACAACTTTCCGCCCGCTCTGATCGTCCGCTCCATGTATCCACCCGTCGAAAGTCAGACAATCACGCATTCTTGAGGCCGCTATATGTATGAGAGTTCTAAGGTCGGGAGCTGGGCCGCCGCCGACGTGATCTTTTATTTCCTGTATAAGGCCCTGTATATACTCTGGAGCGATACCCTGGTTTTGCAAGTATCTCGACAAGGCCAGAAAACTTTTGCTCTCTTTTATCAGCTTGTCTTCTAGAGACTGATCGATAAGAAAAGAGATCATCGACTTTAGCTCCCTAACGTCGTCTGACACTCTGTCTCCTGCGCCCTGTCCCTCATCATTGTTCGAGGCAAGCGAGTCGAGCCTCTGGTTAATCTGGCCGATGCCGTCGATGACCGGCTCGATAGCGGCGGTCGCCGCTTTAAGCGGCTCCAGAGATTTAAGACCAGGTTTTTGTTTTTCCGGCCCGGCAGTCACTTCACGCTCCACAATTGAGGGAGTCTCCACAGCCGCCGTCACTTCCACAACCTGCCTTCCAAACAATCCGAACCTGGCTCCTCCTTTATTGACAGTCCGGGTGGAGAGTATGACCGCTTCCGGGCCCATATCGCGTTTGACCAGTTGAACGGCTTCATTCATGTCAACCGCCTCGTAACGTTTTATTTGCATCGGTTATCCTTACACAGCCACTACAGCAATATTGTCTATCTGGGTGTCGGGCGTCACTTCGCTATGCGACAGCACCGACAGGTTTGGAACAAATCTTTCGGTCAGCCTTCGCAGATGCATACGAACCTGCGGGCCTGTGAGCAGAACCGGACTGCTGTTTAAAGCGCTAAACTTGTCTATCTGCCCTTTGATGTTATCGATTATTTTCTGGGCCAGGCTTGGATCGAGAGCGAGATAAGCTCCATGCTCGGTCATCTTCACAGAGTCGGCTACTGTCTTCTCCAGACCCGGATCGAGTGTTATGACTTTTATGGTTCCATCTTCATGGCGCATCTGTTTGCTGATCGAGCGGCTGAGAGCCGCGCGAACGTACTCTGTGAGAGTATCAGCATCTTTGGTTACGGATGCGTGATCGGCCAGTGTCTCCAGGATTGTCTGGAGATCTCTGATGGAAATATGCTCTTTGAGAAGGTTTTGCAAAACCTTCTGGGTCTGGCCGAGAGTCAGAAGCCCTGGTATAAGCTCTTCTATCACTTTCGGGTTTGTTTCCTTAAACGAGTCTATCAGTCCCTGCGACTCCTGGCGCCCCAGAAGCTCATGGGCGTACTGCTTTATGATTTCTTTTATGTGTGTGGTTATAACCGTCGCCGTATCGACGACCGTATAACCGGCCGATCTGGCCTTTTCCTTATTCGCTTCGGTCATCCAGAACGCCCGCAGGCCGAAAGTAGGCTCCGTTGTTTCTACGCCAGGTACTTTTTCAACCCCCGTTCCCGGATCGATCGCAAGATGATGGTTCATCCACAGCTCGCCTTTGGCCACTTCAACACCCTTTATCAGGATCGAGTATTCGTTGGACTTTAGCTGAAGGTTATCCCTGATATGCATGGGAGGCACGATGATACCCATCTCCAGCGCAAACTGCCGTCTGATAGACTTGATTCTGTCGAGTAGCTCGCCGTCCTGGGCGGCGTCCACCATCGGAATCAACTCGTAACCAATCTCAAGCTCCAGTGTATCGAGAGGCAAAAGAGCCTCAACTTTTTCAGGCGCCGGTTTTTCCGCTTCATCTTCTTTTCTTTGCTCTTCCTCGGACCTGGTCACCTCTTCCGCCTGAAACATCATGTACGACAGGCTTCCGGCCAATGCGCCCAGAACCGTAAAGGCGACTCCCGGCATTCCCGGAACCATAGCCAGGAAAAGAAGAGAGCCGGAAGTTATGGCGAACGCGCGCGGGTTAATCATCAACTGCTCGGCGATGTCCTGGCCGAGATTGTTTGCGCCGACGGCGCGGGTGACTATTATGCCTGCGGAAATAGATATGATAAGCGATGGCAGTTGCGATACCAGCCCGTCGCCTATGGTGAGGATAGTGTATATCTCCGCCGCCTCGGCCAGGGGCATGCCCTGCTGAAGCGTGCCGATGGCGAAACCGGCGGCGATATTGACTATGGTTATTATGATGCCGGCGACAACGTCGCCTCTTACGAATTTCAGGGCGCCGTCCATCGATCCATAGAAGCTGGCCTCGTCTTCGAGTTGTTTTCGTCTGGCCTTGGCTTCTATATCGGTGATGCTTCCGGCGTTGAGATCGGCGTCGATGCTCATCTGTTTGCCAGGCATGGCGTCGAGGGTGAACCTGGCCGCCACTTCTGCGGTTCTGGTGGAGCCCTGGGTGATGACTTTGAAATTTATAATTACAAGAATGGTGAATACAACAATACCTACAGCGTAATTGCCACCTACCACAAACTGCCCGAAAGCTTCAATGACGCTTCCGGCCGCGTCTATGCCTTCGCTTCCATGCAGAAGAATCCGCCGTGTGGTCGCGACATTAAGCCCCAGACGGAAGACTGTCACAATAAGGAGAAGCGAGGGGAATACCGAAAAATCGACCGGGTTTTTCAGGTAGATGGCTACCATCAGGATAATAAGACCGGCCGTGATGGATGTGGCCAGCAAAATATCAAGGAAAACGGCTGGAACAGGGAGCACCATGACTCCCAGTATCAGCAGTATTCCTATGGCAAGGCCGATATCGGAATTTTTGGTTATAATGTTTGGATGTGCCTTAGCTATCGCCATTTATCCCTCATTGTTCCTGACATTACCCATAGAGCTGTTGTTTCCGTCAAATTTGTGTCTTCTCATAGTCAAATAACTGACGCGTCAAACATTCAACGCCGAAGCCAAATGATTTGCTTCGTCTTTTATCCGGTCTGCTATAAGCGTTAGCGCCCAGTTTTATAATGCCTTATTCTTTAATTTGTACACATAGGCCAACGTTTCGGCGACCGCTTTATACAGCGATTCCGGTATCACATCGCCTATATCTACATTCTTAAACAATGTTCGTGCCAGCTCCTTGTCCTCGACAATGGTAATTCCACGCTCTTTGGCTATTTCCCTGATCTTGAGGGCGATGTACCCTGCGCCTTTGGCCACTAATACCGGCGCAGGATCGGCGACCCGGTTATAACGCAAGGCGATGGATAGATGAGTCGGATTGGTTATTATGACTTCGGCCTCAGGGACGCTCGCCATCATCCTGTTCCTGAACATCTCGAACTGCTTTTGCTTGATCCTCTGCTTTATGATCGGGTCGCCTTCCTGTTGCTTGCGCTCGTCTTTGACTTCCTGTTTTGTCATTTTGAGGTTCTGGGTGAACTGGTATTTCTGCCATGCGAAATCTATGATCGCCAGGATTATGAGGACGAAGAGAACTTTCAGAACCAGGTCTAGAATTTGTTCCCCAAGAATCTGGAATATCTGAATGATGGTCGAATTCATCAAGACTGGTATGAGCTCCCATTCATCATCCGCCGCCATATATACCGCCGTTGATATGAGGGCCAGTTTGATAAGAGATTTGCCAAGGTTCATAAGGCCTTCTTTTCCAAGAAATTTTTTCCATCCGGTCAGCGGGTTTAACTTGTTAAATTTCGGCGTCAAAGGATCCCAGGAAAAAATCCATCCGTCGTTCTGCCAATAGTTGGATAACACTCCGGCCAGAGCCATTGTGAACATAAAAGGCATAGTCAATAAAAACAGTTGCTTAAAAGTAATTTTTATCAAGAACTGGGTAGAGCTGGGCGTCAGATCGTATACGCCAGCCGATACAAAATATTCTCTCATCACAAGGTTAACGCCATCTATCATGTAAAACCCCAGGTACAAAAAGTAAATAACGGCCGCAATCAGCAATATTACAGTGTTGACCTCCTGGCTTTTGGCGGTTCTTCCTTTTTCCCTGGTGTCCCCTAATTTTTTTTCGGTGGGCTGTTCGGTTTTCGATTCTTTTTCCTCTTCAGCCAATCGTCCTCACCTCCTTTGCGTCACGCCGTATCAACCCATCAGATAATAGATAATCCCTATCTGGGAGGTCATCCGGGAAAAAAGTTTTTCTATATACACGCTCATGGTGGGCATAGACACCGCTATCGATATCAGGGCGAACGCTATAGTTATCGGCAAGCCGACTATCATTATGTTCATTTGCGGAATGGTGCGCACGATAAGACCCATCGCCGCTTGCTTTAGCAGAAGCATGATGGTAAGCGGAGCTGAAATCTGGGCTCCAGCCATATAGACCGCGCTCATAGAGTCGAAAAGAATGTCAAGCAGTCCAGCATGGGCGTTGAACCCGCCAAGGGGCACGTAGTTAAAGCTGTCGGCCACTCCCAGTATCATTATATGGTGAATGTTAAAGGCGAGAAAAAGCAGGGTCGTCACAAGGTTAAAGTATTGGCTGGTCAGCGAAACCTGCAGGCTTGTAATAGGGTCTACAACGTTGACAATGCCGAATCCGGCCTGAAAACCTATGATCGATCCGGCCAGCTGAACCCCCGCGAAAACAAGGGTCACAAAAAACGCGGTTGAAAGGCCGATGAGCGCCTCTCCGGCTATCATCAGGCTTATGGAGAAAATATCTATATCGACGCTGATATGATCCGTTTTGAGCATCGGGAAAATTATTATTGTGACGAGAAAAGCCAAACCTACTTTCACCTGATTCGGAGCCGCTCTTCCTCCTGTAACAGGGATAAAAGCAAGCGTGGCTGTAACTCGTGTTAAAGCCAGCAAGAAGGCCTGTATTGTATCTGCCTGGAAAGGGAAAAGGTCTGGCATGTGGCTTATTACTGGACATACATCGGAATGTTGATAATGATCTTCGCTGTGTAATTAATCATCATTTCGATCATCCACGGGAAAAAGATCAGGATAGAAAGCATAACCGCGAGAATTTTAGGTATGAATGTAAGGGTCAACTCCTGAATGGAGGTTACCGCCTGAAAAACAGAAACCGCTACACCGATGACAAGACCGAAACCGAGCATGGGGCCGGCTATGAGGAGGGCCATCTTCAGCCCTTCTGCGGCGAAGTTAACAACAAAATCAGGAGTTATCATTTTTCCATATCCTTACATGACAAAACTTTTCATCATCGATCCGACGACCAGATACCATCCGTCCACAAGGACGAACAGCATAAGCTTAAACGGCAGGGAAATCATTATCGGAGGAAGCATCATCATTCCCATAGACATAAGGACGGACGCTACGACCATATCGAGCACGAGGAAAGGGACATAAATTAAAAAACCGATAGTAAACGCCGTTCTCATTTCTGAAATAAGAAAGGCGGGAATAATAGCGAATGTTGGAACATCGTCGATGGTTTCAGGCTTGTCAATTTTGGACATCTCGACGAACAACGCAAGATCTTTTTCACGGGTCTGGGCCACCATGAACTTTCTGAGCGGGACTATGGCTTTGTTATAAGCTTCCTGCGCGCTTATCTTCTCCTGCGTCAGAGGAACAAACGAATCGTTGTATATGACCGAAAACACCGGAGCCATGATGAAAAAAGTCATGAACATGGCTATACCGGCCAGCACCTGGTTTGGCGGCATGGTCTGGGTTCCCATCGCAAGGCGCAGAAAATGGAATACAACAATTATTCTTATAAAAGAAGTCAGTGAGATAAAGATCGACGGCGCAATAGATAAAACCGTCAGCAGTAGCATTATCTTGATGCTGGTGGCGATTTGCGCCGGTTCGCTCGATTCACCTATATTGACGCTGATGGCCGGAGCCGAACTCTGGGCGAAGGCCTGGCAGGGGATGAAAATTAAAATAGCGCCCAGCAAAAGCGCGGCCACCATAACAGACGATCTTATTTTCATTGCGCCTACGCTATCGTCAAAGTTGTGTTTCGTTTTCTAATCGAGTTTGTTACCTGGTCTATCATGTCGCCGCGATTTGTCCGGTCTGCGTAAGATAAAGAGCCGTAAGCGCCTCCAGCTTCCGGATATTCGCTCGTCTCCCTGCGGGCGCCCGCCATATGGCCTGCGAAAGTATCTGGATCGGACTCGTCGAATATCGCCCGTTGGCTCTGAGGCGCCGCTTTACTTTTTCCGATCCTGAAAAAATTGATCGCCGATTTGACGAATTCCGGCGCCCAGCTAGCCTGCGCCGGTGAGTTTGTCAGCCTGCGTTTCCGGGAGGCCGCTGGCCGCGTGTTAGCCGTTAAACTGCGTATTCTGTCGATACTTTCTTTTTCGCTTACATTGGACAAGAGCGTAATTTTACTATCCGTGACGCCCAGAATAAGAATCTCGCCTGCTATATCAACTACAGAAATCTGTTTTTTTCCTCCTATTGACCCGGTGGTAAGAACACGCACGGCGTTTGAGTATCCCGGTATGGCGTTGAAACGGCCAAGATAATGTTTCGCCACCCACGCCAGCGCGAATACAAGGCAAAGCACCAGGGATAAAGAAGCGATCATCTTTATGAACATGGCGGTCATGCTGGGCGCTTCTGGCGCCTGGGGCTCCTCAAAAGTCAGGAACCCGTTTTTCTTGTGTCCGGGCGCCGTGAGTTTGGAAATAGCGGCTACCGCAGACGCTCCTCTTTTTTTAGAAACATCAGAAGGCTTAAACAACTTTGCCGCCTGTTCTTTTTTCCCATTGCCGGCTCCCGCATTTTTTACATTTGGCGCGTTCTCTAAAGTGGACGGAGCCGTTTTTTTTGATTGTCTGGCCGGCGCGGGCGCGGGGGCCTTATCCTGTTTTTTCAGTACGAATATCATCAACTCGTTATTGAACGACCTGCTCCAGCCCTCTTTGAACGATCTGGAGTCTTCCGATGTAAACAGCCTGATCCTGACCGTCGAGGGGGCGAGCTGATAGGCGATAGCCGAAGTAAGGAGCGAATCATTCAGCTCGAACTTTTTTTTCGCGGGCGTCACGTAGGCTCCTTCAATATCGAACTGGATCGATTTTTCAAAAAAAACAGGCTCCGCTTTCAGTTTGAGTTTTTTATCAAACCTTAAAACTGTTCGAGTTTCGTTTTTATCTGAATAAACTGAAACGCCGTTGAGGCGGGCAAGACGCGACAGGTCAGCTTTGGCCGATGACTCCGGAGCCAGAACAGACATGATGATTAGAAAAAAGATGAGCCGTTTCACTTTTATTTCCCTTTTTTATCCACCTTCTTATTTTTTTCAATACGCTGACTCGCGCCATAAATATGCCGCGCAAGCCGCCTGAAAAGGTATAGAGCAAGGGATATGCCAATAATATGATGGAATTTTGACGGAGGTTATTTTGCCACTTAATAGCGAAGATTGAGCCGCTCCGCGTGTTGTGGGGGGCGCGTCATCCGCGCGTCGACGTTCGTTTTCGCGATCAGCCGCTCCGCGCGCGGGGGGGGGCGACAGATTGGCAGGCCAGTTCGCAGGTTATTTCATCGACTGAATTCTGTCACGCGGAGGTGAAATCTCGGTAATCCTGACGCCGAACTTTTCGTTGACAACGACAACCTCTCCTTTAGCCACTAGCTTTGAGTTGACAAGAACCTCAAGCGGCTCGCCGACAAGTTTGGTAAGCTCTATGACCGATCCCTGGCCGAGCTGGAGCAGATCGTTTATCAACATTTTTGTCCGTCCAAGCTCTACCGCCAGGTTCATTGGCAGATCGAGAATTCTGTCCACTTCATTTGGCTGGGCTCCAGGGAGAGAAGGAGCGTTCAAGGCGGCTTCGGGAGCCTCCAGCGGTGGCGCGATGGCGGTGGTGGCCTGCTCCTCCTCGGCCGCAGTCTGCCCTTCCTCGGCGGGTTGAGAGGCGTCTCGCAACATCTCCCTTTGCTGGGCTAAATCATCGGCCGCCGCCGCCCATAAATCCTCCTCGTTTTCCGCGCTGGTTTCTTCTTCACTCATAATTGAAAGTACCTATGCTGACGCTTTTAATGGAGTTTCTTCTTTTTTTATTCCGTCTTTTGGTTTTGCGCCCGGTCTTGGAATCACCGTACTTATCTTGATAGCTTTGTTTCCTTTGATAACGCCAGGCTTTCCCTTGAATTTGGGAACGCCCTCGACCAACACCACCATCTCATCATCAGTGTCCGTATCAAGCGCAATTACGTCTCCAATCTTTATATCCATAAATTGTCCGCCTGTGAGGGTTGTTTGCCCCATTTCGACGACAACTTCAACGCTGGCCTCTTTCAACCTCTCCTTGAGCCGCTTGATCCAGGCCTGATCAACTTCAAGCTGATCGCTTTGGAAGCCTGCTCTTAGCTTGCCGATAATTGGCTCTATAGTTGAATAGGGCAGACAAACAGTTAAAGTTCCGCTTATCTGATCCAGCTCAACTTCGAACATCACCACCACCACAACATCCGTTGGCGGCACAATCGCGGCGAATTGCGGGTTAACCTCAGACCGTACAAAACTCATGGTCACATTGTGAACCGGTTTCCACGCCGTCTCCATATCCTCAAGGACCATAAGAACGACTTTTTTAATCATTCTTTGCTCAATAATAGTGAAGTCGCGGCCTTCGATTTTCATTTTCGCTTCGCCAGTGCCTCCGAAAAAAGTATCCACAAGAGCGAAAACAAGCTTCGACTCGGCGACAAGAAGCGCGAAACCGCGCAGAGGCTCAATCTTGAAAATATGAAGCGAAGCCGGCACCGGCAACGATTTGACGAACTCGCCGAACTTGACCGTGTCGGTGGAGACGGTGGATATGTCGAGCGCTTTTCTGAGAGACGCCGACAGAGAGTTTCTGAAAAGCCGTGAAAAACGCTGGTTGATTATATCAAGGGTCGGCATTCTGCCTCGGATGATACGCTCTTGAGTGGTCAGGTCGTAAGGGACAATGCCAGAGTCGTCAGCGGTCTCCTCGGCTTCGGTCTCGATTTCGCCGTCGGTAACGCCCCTTAACAGAGCGTCGACTTCTTCTTGCGATAAAACCTGGCTCATTTAATCTGTCTCAGAGATTAAATATAAAAAATTCATTTGCAACCGCCTATTGTACCACGAACTCTACAAAAAATAACTCCTTCACCACGCCTGTGGCGAGAAACACATTGATTCGCTTCATAATCTCTCCTTTGAGTTCGTACTTGCCCTGTACAGAGAGTATCTCTTCCGGGGTTTTGCTGGAAAGAACTGTGATAACCGCGTCTTTTATCTGAGGCTCCCGGTTTTTTATCTCTTTTGCGACATCCTCCGCTGAAAGTTTCAGCACAACTGTAACTTTAAGATAGCGGCCAGCGCCTCCGCCCAGATTCACTATAAAAGGTGGTAGCTCCGCCGTTGCGCCGAGCGAGGCCACATCAGCTTTCGCCTCTTTTTCGGCGCTCTCTTTTTGCGCGTCACCGGCTTTCTCGCCGCCGGCCATTTTCGGCAAGACTATAAAATAAACTGCCGCTCCACCACCAGCCCCAAGCGCCAGAAGCAACGCAATGATAATGATAAGAATTTTGCTCTTACCTTTTGATGATCCTTTGCCCTCGGCTGTGTCTGGCTCGGCTGTAGCCCCTTCTTCTTCGGCCATAATTATCCTCCAGTTTATCTCATCCTTACGCCTCGGCCGCCTGGCGGATTATTATTTCCACCCTCCGGTTGCGCGCCCGATAAGTATCATTGATATTTCTGACAATCGGCCTGGTATCCCCATAACCGGTAGCTCCAAGACGATTTTCGCCGACCTCGGTTTCATTAATAAAAAACATCATCACCTTGGCCGCCCGCGTGGCCGATAACTCCCAGTTAGACGGATACTCCGGCGTTGATATCAGTATATCGTCAGTATGCCCCTCGATCATTACTTCCGTTTCGGAATACCGGAGAACATCACCCAGCTTTGCCAAAGCTTTTTTTATCGAAGGCTTAAGCTCCACCTTGCCCGGATCGAACATCTTCTCGCTCCTGAACGTCAGGACAAAACTGGGGCCTCTTTTTTTAGCGGTCACATCCGAGGCCAGCAGGCTTTCGGCCAGCCCTGAAAGCGAAGTCAGCATTTTATCATTTTTCGACTTGTCGAGAAGAAACTCGTGAAACTCCCTTAAACCCTGTTGCCGTTTAGAAATTAGCTGTTCTGTCCTAATGTTTTCCACGGCAGAGCCATGCCCAAAAGACAAAGCTCCCGCCCCACCCGTGAAACTAGAAAAAAACGTATCTTCGAGCACTTGCTGATCCAGAGTGGCCATAGAAAAAAGAAGAACAAAAAATGTTATAAGAAGTGACAGCAGATCTCCGAAAGTAACCATCCACATCTCAGGATCCACCTCGTCACCACTGGTTTTCTTTTTTTTCTTCTGAGCCGTAGCGATAGCCATTGTTAAACTCTGGTTTTAAGTAACTCTCTTGTAGACAAACCGGATTCTGTCGTTACGCTTCATATGCTCCGGCGTATCGTTGGGAAAAAGAGGCCTGTACGGCCCGTATCCCGCTATAGCTATGTTAATTGGATCAACTTCAATATCTTTTACGAAGAACCTGGCGATGGCGCCTGCCCTCCCGATGGACAGGTCAAGGGAGGATGGATATCTTGCCGATTTAAATTTGCGGTTGTCGGTGTGTCCTTCGATTACAAACGGCCCCTGTATTCTCCCCAGAACTTTCCCAACCTGCGCTATCAGCTCATACGACGCAGGCTTAATTACAGCCGTGCCTTCTTCGAATATTAGCGAGGAAGGCAAAATTAACTGAAGACCGTTGCTGGTTACTATAGTCGATATCTCCCTGCCAAGCTTTTTACGAACGGCGTATTCTTCAAACTCTCCTATGAGCGTGGCGGCGGTGACAGCGTCGGCAAGAATCGGCGCTGTGGCTTTGGATATATTTTTTTTATCAGCCTGCATGGGAGACTGGCCTCCCGGCAGGATACCCAGCGTTCCTATTAAAGAGCCAAGCGCCGCTTTTCGCCGGTCGTTTTTTGGCACAGAAAGAGAGTTAAGCACAATGAAAAACGCGAGAAGTATCATCATAAGCGTCACGTTCATCTTGTTTTGAAGATCGCCGCGCTCGGCGCCTAGAGGACGCTTTATGTTTTTCATCAGTCGAACTGGCTCTTTCTAAGTTTTGGAAGCAAGAAAGCGTGAAGCTTCTGCTCCATGATCCGGGGGTTGTCGCCAGAAGCTATCGACACAATTCCTTCTATCATCAGCTCCATAAGAAGCGTTTCATCGGCGCTTCTTTTTTTCAGTTTTCCGGCCATCGGTAAAAACATAAGGTTCGCGAGTAGCGCTCCATAAAAAGTGGTGATCAGGGCTATGGCCATCGACGGGCCGATAGTGGACGGGTCGTCAAGAGACTGGAGCATCAAAACCAGCCCGACAAGAGTCCCTATCATTCCGAGAGCCGGAAGGTATGTGCCGAAAGCCGTGGACATTTCAGCGCCGAGACGATGACGCTCTTTTACATACTCCACCTCCGTCTCAAGGATTTTTAAAATCATCTGCGGCTCCGTGCCATCTATGGCCAGCTGAATGCCTTTATTGAGGAAAGGATTATCTATATTTTTTGATTCTTGTTGCAGGACAAGTATCCCGTCCCTTCTTGCTTTTCCACCGAAATCTATCAGCATCGGGATTATCTCGTCTGGCTCAGCAGTCTTGTATTTCAAAGTCTTCATTAAGACCGAAATGAAAATCTTTACATCCGCGAAAGGGTAATTGACCAAAAACGCGCCCATCGACCCGACAACAACGATCAAAAACGAAGGCAGGCTGACAAAAATAATCAGTTTGGACGGGCCTATGGCGCCTATGATAACGCCAAGGCCGCCGACAACGCCAACTATGGTAGATAGATCCATAACCGCTCTTTATATGACTTTAGACAAATATTCAGTAGCTGTTAGAGCAAATTTAATACCAACTTGTTATTAGTCCAATAACGTCAATATATTGACGTTGCATGTGAGCCTCAAAACCAAAGCCGGAACCTGGGGAAAGTCATTCCTTAAGGAAACCTCTAAAAAACGCTTTCGTAGCGAAATCGAGCGAAAAGCCGTCAGGCAAGACTGCGAGACAAAATAGCCGCAAGCGTAGTAGTAACTACCCTGAGGACGAATTTGACTCGTCAACGAATTTGGCTCGTCAACGAATTTGGCTCGTCAACGAATTTGGCTCGTCAACGAATTTGACTCGGCAACGAAGCATGGCGCCTTTTACAGCCGATTGTAGCAGAAATGGATTATTAGAGGCTCCCTTAATACTGTTTT
>DRJW01000344.1 GCA_011052055.1 Nitrospirota bacterium | reverse complement strand
GGCATTGGTTTTGACAAAGTATCCGTAAATAACGTAACGGCTCCGGGGCTTTCCGGGGTTAATGATTCTGACCTCGTGTTGGCGTGGCAATTCAAGGCGGGTTTGTCTTACGCCGTTTTAGATAACACCTACTTGACCTTTGGCTACCAATTTTTTGATACCAGGGATTTGTCTCTGGTGACAAAAGGCGGCACATCCTACACCTCGGACGGCGCGCGCACTCATTCCATCAAAATCGGCCTTCGGTACGGGTTTTAGGATGGCTTGATCATAAAAGTGGTTCGGGACGAATATTAAAGCACGTTACGCCACTGAAAATAATTGCAAAAAATTGAGGTTCTGATGCTACGTAAGTTCACCGAAAGCTTCATTTCGAAGATTGCGGTGTCGGGGCGGCGGCGGACCACACAAACCCGGTGGATCAACGATTTAGTTTCGTTGCGATGCATATTTCTGTTCACGGTGATGTATAACAACTGGTGGAAAGACCATGTTTGCAAGGATCGTATTGCCGCTACTACTGCTCATGCTTGCCGCATGTGGCCCAGATATCCCCAACATCAAACCGCCGGATTTTAAAGTATCAAAAAATGTGCCGAAAAACGAATTACAAGTTCGTTTTGATTCCGTCACAACACTTTTGAACAAAATACAAAAACCCCAGCAAGCGATGTTCGAAGAGCGTTCCCGCGGAACGGACTACAGCGAGGCGATGAAACTTCGTCTGGAGACAATTATCAAACTCAATCGCACGATGGCGGAGAATGCGGTTGAACTCGACAACGGCTGCGCCAGTGTCCCGCGGACATACACGGAAATCGTCAAATCATGTAAAGACTTCGCCATGAAGGTCTTTAAAGCAAGCAAAACCTCTGACGAATTTTACCAACTTATGTTGGGTTACACATACGCAGGACTCGAAAAAAACGCGGCGTTCCTGACCGACCGGAACGAACAGCGTGCAAACGAACTAATAAAAAAGCAACACACGCTGAGCGTAGCTATAGAGAAACCTATGTATGTGTTCGCAAAAATACTACAACAAACGAACTGTTGCGATATCCAGCCCCGGAAACGCCAAAAAAGTAAGCTTCGTGTCATTTTCTCTACCATAGGAGAAAACGCGGCCCCAAAACGTCTTAGCGACGCGATACAACAAGCAAGCAAAAATACCGTGCTCGTGGAGCGTCCGACAAAGATTATTATCAAGATTGCTGAATTAGACTTTCAAGGAACTGTGGATCAGGTTGCACGGGTATTGACTATGGCCGTGATAGGCATCCCGATATTCGGTCTTCCCGGCAGTGGTGGAGACGCCACCGCTTCGGCGAGCGTGTCGGTTCAAGGTGAAAATTACCAACTCAATTTGAATACGTTTGACATCAACGCCCGGGACCAGGACATGCTCACAAACATGCTGGCAAACCGCATCGTTGGCGCCGCGCACTTTGCGGTATTGGACAGTATGATCGCGAAACGGTGACATCCGACAAAAGGCCTCACCCCCCGGCTTCTTTAGTCGGGGGGGTAACGCGCTTAATCCTTAGCTTTCGCCGCCAGCCGCAGCCTGAGCGCGTTTAGCTTGATGAAGCCTTCGGCGTCCCGCTGGTCATAGACGCTGTCTTCTTCAAAAGTCGCGATATCGGCGTCATAGAGGCTGTTGGGCGATTTGCGACCGGTGATGATTGCGTTGCCCTTGTAAAGCTTCAGCCGCACGGTTCCGGTAACCCGCTCGCTCGCTCGGTCGATGGCGGCCTGGAGCATTTCGCGTTCGGGCGCGAACCAAAAACCATTATAGATCAGCTCGGCGTAGCGCGGCATCAGCTCGTCCTTGGTGTGCATGGCGCCGCGATCCAGGGTCAGGCTTTCCATGGCCCGGCGGGCCCGGAACAGCACCGTACCGCCGGGGGTTTCGTAGACCCCCCGGGATTTCATGCCGACGAAGCGGTTCTCGACCATATCGACGCCGCCGATCCCGTTGGCGCCGCCGAGATCGTTTAATCTGGCCAGCAACGCCGCCGGCGACATTTTTTCGCCGTTCACCGCCACCGGATCGCCGGCCTTG
>DRJW01000343.1 GCA_011052055.1 Nitrospirota bacterium | reverse complement strand
AGAAAATCGAATAACATTGATGGTTTTACACTTATCGAGCTTCTGACGGTGGTCGCCGTCGTCGCCGCTCTTGCGATGATAGCGCTTCCGCAATTTCAGAAGTACAGAGCCAGGGCTTACGACGCGGCCGCGCTCCAGGATATCGCTCAATTCCGGGCGGCTGTTGCGAATGCAGACACTTTTACTGCGACCTCAGGCACATGGACATCTGGCTCCCACCCACTTTTCACTGATGTAGGCATCAGTGACCTTGTGCAAATAGTCTGGTCGTCCACCGTGTCGAACGGCGCGCAGGTGTTTATCGCATACGCTTGCAACCCGAATGGAGACAACGGTTACCGTGTGATCGTGCCTTATGGCGCCAAGTACACTCCTGTTGGTACGGAGGCTCCAAACGAAATAGTGACCGGCGCATTGCAACGGGTCGCCGCAGGATGTTAATGAGCAAATTATAGAAGTCGTAAAACCTTCTTTACAATTTGTTCATTCAGGCCGGGTCAGGCCGGGTCAGGCTAGGTCAGGCCGGGAAATTATCGTCCCGGCGGGTCTTTCGCCTGCAAACGAAAGAGCGTTACAGCAGTTGGCGCTTTGCCGAAACCTGATTCTTCCGGCTGATTCTGGATTTTTCACAAAGCGGATATGCCTGGATTTATCGATAATGTACGTTTGATGATCCGGCAGGAATAAAAAATCAGCTTTACCGTCTAGCTGTACATAGACTTATTTATTATTGGTTCCCTATAGTATGTCCTGGCGATATTGTCCTCAGAAAATCCTATTGCGTAGCCCGGTTTTGAGATAACCTTTACTGCAAAAAATGCCTGGTGTCATAAGTGGAGAATCGAACCGGTTTTTACGCTGTCTGCCCCTGTCCGCTCTTGTTGTGGGCCTGCTTTTTATGATTTTTCCGGCGCAAGATTCACACGGCCAAAACCGCTTGAAAAACTCCGGCAGTCCTTATCTTCTTAAACACGCCGGTAATCCTGTTGATTGGTATGAGTGGGGCGAGGAGGCTTTCGACAAAGCGAAAAAGGAGAACAAGCTTATTTTTCTTTCAATCGGATACACCGCGTGCCACTGGTGCAACGAGTTGGAGAAAGAAGCTTTTGACCATAAGGATTTCGCCGACGTGATAAACGAGCGGTATGTCAGTGTCAAAGTTGACAGAGAAGAGCGCCCTGACATAGACGCGATATATATGCAGGCCGCGATCGCCCTGCAGGGACATGGCGGCTGGCCGAATAACGTATTTCTCACCCCCGGTTTGAATCCTGTTTTGGCGGTGGGATTTCAGCGAAGGGAGAAGTTCAAGAGCCTTCTTATCAGAGTGGATAAATATTGGAGAGACAATCCGGAGGAGGTCGAAAAAGGCGGCGCGAAAATAGGCGGGATATTAAAAGAGTATATGGAGCGGGGAGGGGATTTCAAAAGCGTATCCGATCTCGATCTTGACCCAGTAAAAAGCATGATGGACCATAAGTACGGCGGCTTTGGTACGACGACCAAGTTTCCAATGACGACTATTCTGGAATATCTGCTTACCGCGAAAAGCGACGATGAATTTCTTGTAACGACGCTCGATAACATGGCGCGCGGCGGTTTATTCGATCATGTCGGCGGAGGATTTCACCGCTATTGCGTCGATCCAAAATGGGAAACTCCGCATTTTGAAAAGATGCTTTACGATAACGCTCTTTTGGCCAGCCTCTACGCGAGGGCGGCCTTTCTTCTTGAGAGCCCGGAATATGAGTATGTGGCTAAAAGAACGCTTGAGTTTATGAAAAGAGAGCTGATGAACTCTGAAGGAGGGTTTTTATCTTCGCTTGACGCCGACAGCGAAGGGGAGGAGGGAAAATATTATATCTGGACGCTAAAAGAGATTGAGTCGATCTTAAATGATTCATCTTTTGTGAAAGATTACGGCGTTACATCTGAAGGAAACGTATACGATATCGTCGTTACCGATTCCGGCGCGCAGAAAAAACCGACCGGAGCGAACACCTTGAGGCGGGCTTCCGCTGACCGCCACGACAAAGCTTTGGAAAAACTTTTCAAAGCCCGCGCAAAAAGGGAGAGGCCTCCGCTGGACGATAAAGTAATAGCTTCGTGGCACGCTTTGGCCGTGTCGGCGTTCGCGAGAGCCGGAATGTGGCTCGACGATCCTAAGCTTGTGGAGCAGGCCGAGAAAGGCGCCAGGTTTACTCTTGACCGGCTTAAAGGAGCCCATGTCTGGCGCCGGGGGAAAACAAGCGGCAAGGCCAACTTAAACGATACAGCTTTTTCCGCGATGGCCTTTTGGGATCTTTTCGAGGCGACCGGGAAAGATGAATATCTTAAGGCCGCAAAAGATTATGTGGACAGAGCCAAAAAAAGCTTTTCCGCAGGAGATGGCGGGTACTTCCTGGTGGAAAAAAAAGATGACCTGATTGCGCGGCCAAGAGTTGCGGGAGATAATCCTGTTCCTAACTCAGCGGCTGTTTTGGCCAGGGTCGATTGGCGGCTTTCCACAGTTCTTGGCGAACCTCAAAGAGCCGATGACGCCGCAAAAACAGCCAGCCATCTGATAGGATCGGGGGGCGGCGTAAACCTGTTTACAGGCGAGGCGATGAGCTTGTACAAGGAGACCTCCAGAAAACCGGTGGAGCTTGTATATGCTTTTACTCCTGATGAAAAAAGCAGGACGAAATGGCTCAACAGGGGATCAACACGCCAATGGGGTGTCGTGAGAATTCCTCTCGGAGCCGAATCGATTTATCCTACGCTCATCGAGGGGCGCTATCCGGCGAAAGACACCAGGGCATATGTCTGCCTCGATACAGTCTGTCTGGCGCCTTCGACATCTCCTGATGAAATTGGTGTGAGGCTGGAGCAGATAGAGCAGGCAAGGGCCAAACCAGATAGCAACAGATAAGCTGAATATTTTTCTTAGCTTTCGGCTCCGGTTGTATGTAATGGATTGTTCTGGCTACCTGTTTTCGTATATTATACTAGACTGAATCAGGCTCCATTTATTTCGCTCACTAATAGGGGATGCTCAGGCGCTTTGGCCATGATCTTGTATATGCTTAGTATACTGACACAATATTTTTCTTTGGAGAAGCTGTATGCCCAAACCGAAATACCATGCTTTTATATGTACGAACCAGCGTCCCGAAGGTCATCCAAAAGGATGTTGCTATGAACGCAAGTCTATGGATGTATGGCAGAAATTCGCCGAGATCCTCAATCAAAAGCAGGTTTATGACAAAGTTCAGATTTCAGGCGTGCGCTCTTGCCTCGGCCCATGCCAGTTTGGCCCTGTGGTGATTGTGTATCCAGAGGCGATCTGGTACGGCTCCGTTCAGCCGGAGGATGTGGAGGAAATTTTTGAAAGCCATTTTGAAAACGGGAAACCGCTGGAAAGATTATTGATTCCTCAAGAAATATTTGGATGATCCATAGACATCATTAATGAGAAACCGCCAGGAAACGGAAAAGCTGGAAGACGATTCGCTCGCTCCTTACGCGTCGAAAAGTAAACACTCTCGCGGGCGTATCAATAGAGAAGACGAGCACCCCTACAGAACCGTTTATATGCGGGATCGCGACCGGGTTGTGCACTGCTCCGCTTTTCGCAGGCTGGAGTACAAGACCCAGGTTTTCGTCTACCACGAAGGTGATTATTACCGCACCAGGCTCACACATACTCTCGAAGTCTCGCAGATCAGCCGGTCAAACGCCAGGGCGCTCCGACTCAACGAAGACCTTTCAGAGGCGATAGCCTTAAGCCACGATCTGGGGCATCCGCCTTTTGGCCATTCAGGGGAAAGAGCGCTCAATGAGCTTATGGAGGGGCACGGAGGGTTCGAGCATAATCTGCACTCTTTAAGAATCGTAGAGCATGTAGAGCATAAGTATCCCAATTTCCGGGGCCTCAACCTGACCTGGGAGGCGCGTGAGGCGATAGCGAAACATTCCAAATCGCAAAACGATCCGGTCGTCGAAGAGTTTCGCGGATTTCCCAACCCCTCTCTGGAGGCGCAGATCGTTGACTTGACCGATTCGGTTACCTACTTCAGCCACGACCTGGACGACGGGTTGACATCGGGTCTTATAACCGAGGATCAGTTGGGAGAAATAGCGATGTGGAGAAAAGCGCTCAAGTTCGCTCAATTAACAGGAAAAATGGTTCCGAACATAACGCGGTACCAGGTCATCAGAAGGATAATAGACGCGCAGGTGGGGGATATGATACGGCAGACAGAAAACAACATTAAACGTTTTTCTGTGGAAACCCCCGATCATGTCCGGGCGAAGGATGGATATCTGGCTGATTTTTCGGCGGATACGAGAAGGGAGCGGGCGGAACTCAAAGAATTCCTTCGCCAGAGCATGTACCGGCATCACCGCGTGATACGCATGGAGGAGAAAGCTTACAACGTTGTGATAAAACTTTTTAAGGCCTATGACCGCACGCCGGAGCTTCTCCCCGCCAATGTGCAAAAGCAACTGGAGAATGTGGATAAGAAAAGACTGATATGTGATTACATCGCCGGCATGACCGACAGGTTCGCGCTGGAGGAGCATCAAAAACTTTTCGATCCGATGTCGAGAGTGTGACGAGAGCCTGCGGCGCGGCTGTGGGAAACAGTGCGGTGTGGGATTTTAGCCAGGCTCCTCTTTTTCCTTGCGCGCCTTATACTCGTTTAGTTTGTTGCGTAGTGTGCGTATAGAGACGCCGAGCATTTGCGCCGCTTTGGTTCTGTTGCCTTTTGTGGAATCGAGCGCGCGGTGGATAAGCTCCGTTTTCGAAGACCCGCCTTAGCAATTCCTCAAGGGTGTCGGCTGAGAAAGGTTTCAGCAAGTAGTCAGTGGCGCCTTTTACAGCCGATTGTAGCAGAAATGGATTTTTAGAGGTTCCCTTATGGATCATGTTCAAAACCGCCTGGCGTATCAGGCTTTCATCCGCGTTTATTGGTAAAGACTCATCTGGAATGGAGGCTCGAACTTCTATTTTATTCTGCTCGAACACATATTTGGCGAAATCCAGGATATTCGGGATTAAATCACGAGGATCGAACTCATTTCTATCAGGTTTAGGCTCTTTTGTAAACAGAAGGAGCTTTCATCTTTCTAATTTCGCCAGGGCATTGTCAAAAGAAATATCTGATAGACTACTGGTTTTTTCAGAAACGAAGCTCTTATATCCTGCAACAGGATCGTGGTATATAACTGGCGATGGAAAATTTAAAACAATATCCGGATTTGCGGATGTAAGAGTATCCTGAAAAGGCTATCGCTAAAACGGCAGGTAGCGTCAAACGCAGGGTAAATATCCAGAGAAAGCTTTTCATGCAATTTAAAACTGACTCCATAAAAAAGATTCTGGTCATAAGATACAGGTCTATCGGCGACATTCTGCTTTGCAATCCAACTCTGGCCGGACTTCGCCGAAGATTCCCAGACGCCAAAATACACCTGCTTATCGACGATATTTTCGAAGAGATTCTCTATAACAACCCAAATGTGGATCGTCTCGTTTTAAACAGGCGCAACAAGGAAAACTCCGGGTTGAAAAGCGATCTGGAGACTATAAAAGAGATTCGATCAGAAAAATACGACCTTGTTGTCGATTTGCAGACCGGGCCGCGAGGCGCGATCACTACACTTTTGTCAGGCGCGAAAATCAGGGCGGGGCATCCGTACAGGCTGAGGAACCGGCTTTGTTACAACGTGTACGCGGAAAAGGCGTCGCCAGACGACCATTCATGGCGCATCCAGTTCCGCACCGTCAGGCCGTTTGGCGCCGACTGGCCCAAAAAACCGGAGCTTTTCCTGGATGTCCCGGATAAAGCGATAGAGTCTGCAAGAGGCAGGCTTAATAAAGCGGGGCTGATGTTCGACCGTCCAATCGTTTTGCTACATCCCGGCGCCAGGGTGCAGGTGAAAAGATGGCCCGCCGTCAAGCTCGGCCTTCTCTCCCGGTGGCTGGTAGATGAGAAATTATGCGCGGTCGTTCTCGTCGGGTCGGAGGCGGATCGAGATGAAATCAAGGCTATCAGAAAAGCCTCCGGCTACGCCCTTCCCTTTTTCACCGACCTTGGGCTTTTAGAGCTGGCGGCGCTTTTAAAAATTTCGAATATGGTCGTGTGCAACGACTCAGGCCCGATGCATATGGCCGGAGCTCTCAATACACCTATGGTGGCCCTGTTCGGCCCATCCGACCCTACGCTCTGGACGCCTCTGGGAAGTCCGTCCATCACTATTTCCTGCGCCCCGATGGAATGTATGCCGTGCGACCAGAATAATTGCGTCCGCGAAGGCGCCCATTGCATGACCCATATAGAAATCGACGAGGTGAAGCTTGCGATAGAAAGGCTGGGCGCCCTGATCTAGAATGAGATTGAACACCACCCCCTGCCCCCTCCTCGTAGTAGAGCCGAGGGGGTGGAGGTTTTTGATTTCCGCCGGGCGCCTCTATGGTTTGTGTTATTCGCAAAGCGATCAAGAATCGTAAAATATTCCCGCGCGATCAATCCGCGTTGAAAGTTGTATACATGGCTATCAATTCTGCGGCGAAAAGATGGACCATGCCGATTAGAAACTGGAAACCTGCGCTCAACAGGTTTATGGGAACCTCTAATAATCCATTTCTGCTACAATCGGCTGTAAAAGGCGCCATGCTTCGTTGACGAGTCAAATTCGTTGACGAGTCAAATTCGTTGACGAGTCAAATTCGTTGACGAGTCAAATTCGTCCTCAGAGTAGTTACTACTACGCTTGCGGCTATTTTGTCTCGCAGT
>DRJW01000342.1 GCA_011052055.1 Nitrospirota bacterium | reverse complement strand
GCCATCTCTCCGAAACAGTCTCCCTCTGAAAATATGGCCAGCGCCACTTTCTTGCCCGGAGAGATTTCCTTGACTACCTTGGCCGCCCCGCTGAGGATTACATAAAAAGTGTACCCATCCTTGTCTTCCCTGATTATTACATCGTTAAGACCGTACTTTTTGACCAGGGAAATGTCGAGAAGCTCTTCTATCTCATCGTCGTCAAAGGGTTTGAAAAACTCGATTTTCCTAAGAAGCTTTTTTCCTTTCTCAAGCTGTCTTTTCGCCATAACGGGGCCTCGCGGGTTTTTTCAATATTTGGGAGGTTTTTCTTTCCATCCATGCTCACCCATCAAGGGAACAAAAGAGCACTCTTCGATTTTTACCACAACAAACCTTTCACCCTTTCTACGTATTAAATGCAAAGACTGCTGTTTGCCGTTTCCTACCGGTATCACCATCCTGCCGCCTTGCTTTAGCTGTCTTGCGAGAGGCGAGGGAATTGTGGGCGACCCGGCAGTGACTACTATAACATCATACGGCGAGTATTTGGCCGACCCTTTCGTCCCGTCACCTGTCAGGCAAACTATATTCTTGTAATTAAGCCGGTTAAATACTTTCCGGGCGCTGTTAGACAGCGCCTTTATTTTCTCTATGGTGTAAACCTTATCCGAAAGCAGGCCCAGCGCCGCCGCCGTATATCCAGACCCTGTGCCCACCTCCAAGACTTTTTCTTTGCCGGTAAGTTGCGCCGTCTGGGCCAGAAGACCCACAGTATAAGGCTTTGTTATCGTCTGGCCCGACCCTATAGGAGCGGCGTAATCGTCGTATGCCCGGCTGGCAAGCGCAGGCTGGACGAACATGTGACGGGGTATCTTGCGCATTGCGTCCAGAACTTTCTCATCAGTGACGCCAAGTCCTTTTACAAAACGCTCCACCATAGTGTGGCGTTTGGCTTCGTAAATATCCACTTTGAAATTTTTATAAAATGTTAATTCTGAAGTTATTTTTTTTATAGATTGTATCTGAACCTGGATTATCTTATATTATTAGCTCCGATGAATCCTCATTAAGAGCCTGGGCTGTTATATTACAAAAATATATGGTGGACTAATACTGGATAGAATCGAAATGACGAGCAGTATCCTTGAGCAAATCCCGAAAAAGCTTTTCGACAGTTTTCGCAAGTCCGGCGCCAAGACCGATCTTGACGTGGCCAGGAAAAACTGGCGCTCCATGTCCTGCATGATTTGCGGCGCTTGCTGTTGCAGTAGCGTGGTACCGGTGTCTGAAAGAGAGTTCAGCGCGTTCTACCGGCGTCTCGGTCTCAAGCAGGATAAAAGCGGGTTCGCGGAAATGTTTCTGACCGATTCCGAGACAAAAGCGCCTCATTATACAATCGAAACCGGACGATATGGCGGGCGGTGTCTTTTCCTCAGAAAAAACGACCATTTCGAGTGCTCGGTCTGGAGCGAGAGACTGAAAGTCTGCCGGGAATTTCTTTGCTTTGAGATGATCAACTTCAGCAAATGGTTAAGAGGCCTGAACCAGGCCTTTTTCGAGCCTGTCAAAGGAAACATTTCGGACGAGGATTGGCTGAGAAATTTCACTCTGCTACTAAAAAAGCTGAGAGACGAGCCGACGCTCTCCTTTTTCACCGATGACATGACAAGTTACGCCAGCCTTTTAAACAGCGTGGAAAAACCGAGCTACTTCGACCAGCATCCCGACAAGTTTAGTAAAAAATCAGGCTAAATTCCGGGGCAATCCAGTGTAGTGTCCCCCGGATGTGAGCCTCTCGACCTTCCCGCCTACAGCCTGCAAGCTCCTGACTACATGCAAGCAGAGCAATCAGAGTTCAAGATACAACTCATGACAGATCCGCTTCCCTGTTTGTGCATGAGGATAAAGCTACTCGGCTCTTGTGAACACTTGACGCTCTGTCCGAGACTATCTCCAGAAAGATTAACTTGTATTCGCAAGTCATCGAAGATATATACTTCGCCAGTGGAGGTATTGGTGGCGGTCATACCCATGGCGTCATTCAATGTATCAGTTATGACCCCTATCATAAAAGGAGACGACGACGCGGCATATAGGCTCCCGCGCATGTCCACATCAGCGGTCCCGTCAAATTCCCATTTGCCGGATGCGCTCATTAACGCATCGAACCTCCGGGTCAATCCTTCTGACTGCGCATCGCCGCCAGCCGCGTCACCATACCCGACAACGGTGCCATTGAGTATTGTAGAACCTCCATATTCGCCCACAGAAACCTGGTCAACATAATTCATAGTTGCCCCGACCATGGTATCACCGCTCATTATCGGGATAATGTCAATCCGGGCGTTCATCCTGAACGCTGAAGTGTTAGCTCCCACTGCAGAGGAAAGGCTCGCCGCTCCCGCCTTCTCAGATTGCATGAAGCCCGCCGCGATTTCCCGTCCCGTGGCGTCTATACTGGCGCTGGTCGAGCTTCCACCAGATGAGCCTGCGCTGGTAGCCGTGGAGCTTCCACCGCCACCGCCACCGCCGCAAGCGGAAACGAATAGTATTAAAATTGAAACAAAAGTGAGCCTGACCGATCGTATGCGCCACATAAGCCTGT